>NZ_NTRO01000043.1:241-12337 GCF_002560575.1 Bacillus sp. AFS023182
AATACAGGAGCACCAGGTACTGTCACTGTGATTGTACCAATCATTTTTGTTTGCCAATCGGATGGAAGTGTGACATTTTGACGTGTATCTACATCCGTAGGATCAGTTCCTCCATTAAAATCCACATATTGTTTAACAATTTCAGCGTAGAAAAAATTCCCTCCATTTTTATATCGATAGCCACCATTGTATGCTACAGCGATAGGTTGACTATACGGAACCATAGCACCAGTTGTATTTCCAAGGGATGGTGCAACAACAGTTTTAGAATACTGATCTGCCACCGGTAGTGAGTGCTGTTTATTGTTAGAAGCTAACCAACGAAGGTAAGCTCGTCCAAAATTATATGATTGAACAATAGCACTTAAATCCGTAATGCCATTCTTCTTTGCATCCTCAAAAGCCCCTTTCAAATGCTTTACTCCGTAATAAATTGAATCCTTAGGATTTTTAATTGTATTCATTGGCCATCCTTGTGATTCACTTGACTGCATAATATCAGGTGTTGTTTCAGAATTCCCTCCACTTTCCACCATAATAATTCCAAGCACATAAGGCACTAACTCAGATACACCTTGTTCAGCACATTCACTTTCTACCATTGTCTGCCATCGTAATACTTGTTGCGGCAGATTCTTTGTCTTAACTGAAGCAGCTAATATACTCATTACTAAACATCTCCTTATTTTCCTATTATTCCGGTCTAAAAAACTACTACTTTACTAAGTAGACCCAACAGCTAAATACCCATTATTCTATAAAATTACTTCATGACACTCACCTTCTTTCACAACAAAAAGAGCAACCATAAAATAGTTGCCCTTTCGTGAAAATCTTATATTACTACTATAAATCATTTTTTCAATGGTTTCTGTACACCACATGTAACCTACAAAAAGGTAACATTAAAATTCATCTAGAAACTTGACAATCTTTTTTATTTCAGCATGCTTACGTCGGATATAGCCTGTACTATAATGCAAATCAAAAGCTATTTGTTCTAAAGTCATTCCGTCCACATATTTCATTTTTAGTATTCGATTTTCTAGTCCTGTAAACTTACTAATCAAATACTTTAAATCGTACATAGCATTCATTTTATGAGCTAATTCATATTCAATTGCTTCAATATGTCCTTCTACTTTCGCACCGTCCGATTCAGCAGTTAAACGAACATCCCGTAAATCACCACTAATCCAGCGTTTTAATTCAGCTTTTGTTTTATATAAATTGTAGTCCAAATAAGCAATATCTTCTTCTAATTTCTGATAGTCTTTCATCCATTCAAACAAATGATGATTTCACCTACTTTCTATGTAAAAAACAACAAATCTCATAAAACATGTTTATTTTTTCATTCTAAGACGTTTTATCACACCGAAGACCAATGGCATTCAGAAAGAAAAACAACTTCAATAATTTATGGATGTTTTTCTCATACAATTCATCTGCTAATTCCTTGCTCATTTTCCCCATCTCCTTTTAATAGATCCCAAAGTTCCTGCTCGCTCATTTCATAAAGCTGCCGTCCTGTATCTTCTTCCGTATAAACCCCTTTATGTAATAACACATTGATATAAATTTATTTCCTGTCCATTACCTAAATCATGCCTTTCACATAGTCTTTTTTCAGATCTCGCAACAACATAATTTCCTTCGGCCCCACTTCATGCCCTAGCGAATCCACCTTCCTCGCATGTACCTCGCCATACAGAGTCACACGCGATATAGCAATACGCTTCCCTGTCTTCTTATGCGTCCAAAAACCGTGTAGTCTTGCCCGTTCCTTTGCTGTCATGACTTATCCTCCTAGCTAATTTGTTTTCTCTTTCTTTTCCTCTTATTCGCTTGTAATGTAGCTGCCAAATCCATATCCCATTTCCCCTCCATTCGCATTTGATAAGCTATTTCCAAACGCGCCATGACGTCATGACGTCTTCCATCTACTTCTTGAGGACTCTGATTACCTGTCGCGCAAATACATGAAACAAATTGATAGCAGCCGTTCCCCATGTTGTTCCTAATGACTCCCGTTTCTTTACATGCACACATCTCAAATCCCCCTTTTAAAATGGCAATGCTTTTCTTCTGAAATCCTTCGTATCTTTGAAAACAATCGCTCTAAAGTTATTGAAGATACGTGATACAATCCGCTCATCGTATGCGCCTTCTAAACGCTCTCCTGTAAGGTTTGTCGTGAAGATAGTAGATTTACCTTGTCTACCATCGAAAACATCGAACAACACCCGATTTATAAAGTTTGTTGCCTTTGTATTTGCATCTAAAGCGCCTAACTCCGCTCCTAAATCATCGACTACCAATACATCCGCTCTTACCAACGTTCGAATGATTGCATCCTCAGTTAAGGCGGAATCTTTGTTAAACGTACTTTTGATTTTCCGTAGCAATTCACCAACTGTGACGAAGACAACTGATTTCCCTGCACCTGCAAGCTTATCTGCAATGGAGTAAGCAAGATGTGTTTTCCCTGCTCCACAATTCCCGGCCATAATGGTATTGAATACCTTCTCATTGAGATAATCCGTTGCGATAACTTTTGCAAGTTCAAGATTCTTTGCTCCTTCCCCGCTTGTAGGATCATAGTTTTCAAAATTAGCTTTCTTAATGTTGGAATCTGCAATCATACTTTGTTGATGGAACAAGAATTTCTTTTCATTTGCTTTATCAGCATCATACTTTGCTTGTTCATGTTGTTGTAGTTTTTTATGTTCATTAGCGAGGAAACAGCGAGGACATACGACCTGGCCATTAAATCGCATCATATTCATTCCATGTATTTCACAAGTATCAGAATCCATAGTCATATTCACCTTTTTGGCTATATCTGTTGGTATTGCCAGTGCCGCTCTCTGCATTGTTCTTCGCTCCTTTTTTAGCTTTCATTTGGATTGTTAATTGATCAAACTTTTCACGTAGCTTTTTAGGAGATAAAATATTTCCTTGCCAAAATGAATCTGCTTGGCACCAATCAATAACATCTTTAATCTCTTGCAATTCACGGTTATCCTTTTCACGCATTAATCTAAAGTCATTAGCCCAAGAATCAAAGTTAGGTTCTTTTTGTTTGGAATTGTTACCCTTAATTTTTTCAAACAAATACTTAGCTGCGTTGGTGTCGCAAGTTTCAAACTTGTGACGAGAAGTTTTTTCTCTCTTCTTTTTATCTTTTTCTTTATCTAATTCTTTTTCTTCTTCTATATCTGTATCGTCACGTGACGTCATGTGAACGTCACTTTCTTCACCTTTATTTTCTAGTGCTAATTGCTGTTGTTTCTTGCGTTCACGATACTTTCTGTTCCGCTCTGCATTTAATTGCTTTACACGCTCTAACCCATCAATGTTCTGATGTTTCTCCCAGTTGGAGATGCATATGTACTGATCCTCTGTGATATCGATCATCTCGAACTGTTTAAATGTTTGTAGTGCAAGTCTCACTGTTGCTATTGGTCTATTAAAGAGTGTAGCGAGCATTTCTTCTGTAAAAGGAATGCTTTCACTCAAGAAAATGTAACCATTGGCATTTGTCCTTCCCGCTTGAGACAATAATTTAATCCAAATGATCAGTAATGTATCTGCATCTGGTAAACTTTCAATCAATCGAATCTTTTCATCCTCAAACATGTTAGTAGAAAGTTTTATCCATTTAACATCTGCCATTTAATTCACCTTCTTCATTTCCGCTTTAGTGTTGCCACAAACGTATTTGTTCTTTTTCTTCTTACTTGGAATGATGAAGCTATATCGTTTTAATCTATATACTGTTTCCATCACACTATCTCTCTTTCGCATATCGCTATGTCGCCCTTAATACTGACTACTGTGTAACCTGGATAGCGATCAGGAGTGATGTACTCAATCGCTTTCACCCTTGCTTCTTTTTCATTTTTTGCGCCCTTCCATACCCATGAAGGAAGGACGACTTTTGTTTCCTTTTTATCTAACATGGTTTCATCTCCTTAGTTTGTTTGCGTTACTTCTTCAGCCTGCTCTTTCTCTTCAGTCTCAGCAGTTTCTTTTTCGGCTTGTTTAACCCAATTTGTTGATTTCTTGAGTACTTCTTCAGCTTGTTTTAATGTTAATTCGCTGATTTCCTTGATACTTAGGTATCCTTTAATTGTGTCTTCATCTACTTTTCGAAGAGTAGCTAATTTTTTAATGTTTAATTTGATTGCACCAACTTGTTGAGAAGTAATCATTTCCTCTTGTACTTCCGGCAAATCTTCACCTGCGTAGATGTATAATCCCAATCCGTGAAGTGCAATTGCTTTCACTAAGCAACGTTGGATACTCGTGTTAATATCGAAACTGTTCGGCTCCGCAATCGGTTTGTTTTGATTATTGAGTACTGGGTGAATCTGACTTAGCGGTAATCCTTGTACAGTTACCTCAACTTCTACAAAGTAACCACAATCTGTTTTAAGGTAAGGAACACCATTGAATCGTTTCACTTCCCATGTTACTGTTGGATCTATTTCACGAAGCTTTTTAACTGCCCATGCCCATGATAAGTAACTGAAGCGCCCTTTCTTTTCAACATGTTCCGAACAATCTATTTGAGCTAATTTAGAAAAGTAATTTTCAATTGTCATATGAATCTCCCTCTCTTTTAAAATGGTGCTATTTCCAATTTTTCTTTTTGTTGACTAACTTCATACATTTCCTCTAACACTTGTAATCCGTGTTCATACGCTAAAATCATTAAGTGCGAATATGGATCATTATTTTGTTTGTTATGTTCAATCAATCTATTAAAAATTCGTTTTTCCATTTCGAACTTGTCATGTATATTCATATCCACCTCACTCACCTGCAACTTTCTTTATAGAATGGGACTCTACATATTGTTTGATGCATTCTGTTTCAGCGTGTAAGTAATCACCATCGAAATCTAAGCAACTTTCACCATAGTAGATCTCACCAAAACATCCAGCACATTCTTCAATGAAATCTCTTGCTGATGAATCGTGATGATTACCATTTAATAGTGGGTTTTCAATCATTTTCTTTTCCTCCCTTTACTAGGAAAAGTCGATATGATACAATGCATGTATTAACTTCGTTATCGACTTTTCTAAAACGACCTATCTCCCAATGGGTCGTTTTTTTATGTTTTCATAGGAACTTAACTACAAATATGTTAAAATTTAGTTACCGATATGTGTTACAACTGGCCTGTGCTTCTGTACGGGCTTTTTTGATGCTAGTTTTTAACTAGCGGATGCATGTTTCTCACTCCTTTCTGATGCTATGCGCATCGGAATATCCAAGAACCTGTTAATTAGGTGGGGGATAACATTAGATTCTTGAATATTCAAACAGGTAATATTTGTCCATTTTTGTAAAATTGTGGTACCGTTGATTTGTAAAGTCGATAACTCGGCTTTACCCTTATAAAATGAGCCTTGGGCCTTCACAACTCAAGGCTCGTCCCTTTATTTTGCTAGAGTTATAAATACAAAATGATGACTGAAAACAACTTGTCCACTTTTATGTAACCCTTTAGCTTTTAATGTTTTTATAATTTCTAAGACTTTCTCTCGTTCGTATTTATCTCGTTGTTGTTTATTTTCCATCTTCTAACCACCCTGACTTTTTGCCCCAAACATCTATCCTATAAATTAGATAACCACCAACTGAAATGATTGTTCCTAAAATTGCTAGTGATGCTGGATTGTCTAGCATTTACATCGCTTCCTTTCCAATAAACTTATTAATGAAGTAAAGCTGACCTTTCCCCGTAACTTTTGGCGTGAATTTTGTTTCAAATTCTCCTTTGCTATTTGTTCTTATGTATTCTTGAGATTCAAATAACTCTAAATCCATTGAATACTGTGTTGGTGTGTTGTACATGGCACCTTTCTTCTTGCAAAGGTATCCATTTTCTCTTAACCACTCGAATAATCTGTTTTGCCCTGTATCTATTCCTTTTTGCTTCATCAGAATCGCTAGCTGTTTTACACTGATTAGGTTTGCTGATACTTTAACTGCTTCAGCGAATGTTACGAGCGATTGCTGTTGTAAGATTGTTCGTTCAGCTTCAATTCGCTTTGCTTTTTCTTCTTTTAAGTTAGTGAGAAGACCGATCATGAAGTCTGGATTAGTTACCACTTGTTCTAGTACTTGATCTGTCATGTATGCTCCGTGTTTACGGATTGTTGGAAGAACTTCTTCAAATACCCATTTTTCAAATTGATCCGCTTGTGGAAGTTTTGATTTTACGATTAAGCGGTATAAATTGGATTCATTGATGAATTTTTTTCTTTGTTGTCCACTATTAGTAGGGACTAACGCTTCGTTCACCCCTTCAGATTTGCAATGATCTTTAATTGCTTTATGTGGATTTGAATACCCTAATGCTTTAGCGACATCTGTTGCCGGAAAGTATTCTTTTCCATCTTTAATAAGAATTCCTAAGTTCCCGAACATACTGTGTGAAAATTTTTTGAGTTCATTCATTTGGTTTACTCCTTTTCACTTTATAAACCTAAGGTTTACTTCAATTGTTAAAAAAAAGTTCTTTAGGATTTTCCTCAAGAGCTATTGCGATTTTTAGCGCTAAGTCTATTTTTAATGTTCTTTTGTTGTTTTCGATATACCAGTAGTGCATTTTAGTGATTCCGACTTTATTGGCAACGTCTTGGCAAGACATTCCTTTTTCTAGTCGTTTTTGTTTTAACTGATGCAAGTTATTTCCTCCCTTCGTTGCCTGTAATTTTATTATAAGTAAACCTATGGTTTATTTCAAGTGCTTTTTTCAAAAAACCATAATGATTTTCAACTTGTGGTAAACACTATGTTTACTTTATACTTTATTTATCGCAAACACTTTATAAAAGGGGGCGTTAATATTGATCGGGGAAAAGATTAAAGAACTTAGGAAGAATAATAAGATAACGCAAGAGCAACTTGGTAATGCTATTGGTGTATCTAAAATGGCTATTTCTTATTTTGAAAAGGGAAAAAAGTCACCTGGGCGAGAATCATTGGAAAAGATTGCTGATTATTTCGGTGTAACTACTGATTATTTATTAGGTAGATCAGAAGATCCAGAATTGAACGAAGAAGAAAACAAGATTGTTACTGAAGAAGGAAAAAACATACTAGCTTTAATTGAAAGTCTTCCAGAAGATGAGAGAAAGAAAGCTTGGGAACAGTTAGAGATGTATGTTACTTATATGCAAAATAAAAAGAATGGCTAATCCACGAAGACTACTCAATGTAACAGTCTTCTTTTTTATGTATTTGGTTTTCCTTATAAGATTTGTCTAGACATATTTTTAAAATATCTTCTGCTTTAATTGGTGCCCCATGTTTCAAACCCAATTTTACCGCTTCCCTTACTAATTGCTCTTTTTTCATATCTACTTCCCCCTATATTCTCTTTAATATATGTAGACTTTCTTAAAATGAAGAGCTTTTGTCGCTTTGGGTCAAAAACTCCCCACTTCCTTTAGAGCAGAATTGACACTATCAAGTTGATAGTGTCAATTGGAAAGCGGTGATAGAAAAACAAACTACAGTAGCAATTGTCAAAATGACTTTACTAAACTTACCTTCCAAGTACTTCACCAACTTTTATGTATAATTTATCTATAACGTTTTAAGAGTGTTTTCGTTAGAATACTGCGGAAAATTCTTGATTGATTGTTCTCTGTATTCTCTTCCCTCTTCTCCACCTTTTGCTATCTCCATGTAATATAGTTGAAAACTATTTAATCTACCATTTTTGAGAGATTTTAAAAATCTTTATATAACAGTTTTTCTTGAATTTCATAGAAAGAAATATACATTTTTATAGTCTTTCTTTTAAAGCCCTCTATATGAATATTTTACCACAAAAACCGAACTTTTGTTCTTTTTGTTTTTTATAAACAGAAATACGACCTAAATATAATAAAAAAGTCAGAATAACTACCAATTATGGTATAGTAATAGAGTGATTATTATACTCAAAATATGAAAACTACAGTCGGTCAAAACATTAAAAATTTCAGAAAGTCTTTCAGTTTAACGCAAGAACAATTATCTGATAGAACAGGGTTGTCACGTGGACAAATCAAAAATTGGGAAGTAAATCGCCATGAACCTGATCTCGAAAGCTTAAAGGTGCTTGCGTCGTTTTTTAACACCTCCACAGACGCTCTTCTTAACTTTGAGAACAAGAAAG
This sequence comes from Bacillus sp. AFS023182, assembly GCF_002560575.1. Lineage (NCBI taxonomy): Bacteria > Bacillati > Bacillota > Bacilli > Caryophanales > Bacillaceae > Bacillus > Bacillus sp. AFS023182. The sequence goes on from NZ_NTRO01000043.1 coordinate 8,430, forward strand.
AAGATGCGTTATTGGAATTGCTATTTAACGATGTCCAAAGAGCTTATGAGGAGCTTGATGGACGTCAGCAAGGGCGTTTTGCAAAGCAAGTTTCATTATATGTGAAAATGCTACAAAACAACAAAGATATACTGTGATTTGATTTCATCATAAAAGAAATCATTTCCATTTTCTAGAGGTAAAATTTTACATTGTTTTACCAATTTACCCAGTGAGAGCTTCGGCTCTTTTTTTTATTTACTTTGACAAAAATGGCATCTTTTTACGAACTAATATAGAGAGATATGTAATATTTTTCCGTTAATATATTTATTTATAATATAATCATATTGAAAGAAGGGGGAGGGGAAAGAATGGCTTTTAATTATAATCCTAATCATTTTTTAGACACAAAACCTTTTATTTATCAAAATGAACATTTAAGAGAACCACAGATACAAGGATATTATCATGTTTATGAACACTTTATGATTAAACAAAAAACTTCACACGCTGTGATGGTTCTACCTACAGGAGTTGGTAAAACAGGAATAATGGCATTATTACCATACGGTATTAGTAAAGGTAGAGTATTAATAATTGCTCCACAAATAGTCATTAAAGAAACTGTAATAGATGCTCTAAATCCTATTTTGCCAGATAACTTCTGGCTTAAACGAAAGGTTCTTGATCGTCCGAATGATTTACCTTCATTAATTGAATTTGAGGGTAAGAAAACGAAAAAGGAAGTATTAGAAGCTGCAAATATTGTAGTGGTAAATATTCAAAAACTTCAAAGTAGATTGGAGTCTTCGCCTTTAAATTTCCTGCCAGATGATTTCTTTGACTTAATAATAATAGACGAAGCACATCATTCTGTTGCTAAAACATGGGTGGAAACAACACAGTATTTTTCAAAAGCAAAAGTTGTAAAAGTGACTGGAACCCCATTTAGAACTGATAACGAAAAAATAGCTGGTGAATTAGTATATAAATATAAATTGAGTCAAGCTATGGCGAATGGTTATGTGAAATCCTTAGAGAATTTCGAATACATACCAGAGAAATTATACTTAACGATTGACGGAGACAGTACTAAAAAATACACGATAGAGGAAATTTACAAATTAGAATTGAAGGATGAGGAGTGGGTGAGTAGATCTGTTGCCTATTCTCCTGAGTGCTCAAGAAGTGTGGTTCAGAAGAGTATTGAACTACTAGAAGAAAAATTAAGAAATACACAAGTTCCTCATAAAATAATAGCTGTTGCCTCAGATATAGAACACGCCCAAGAAATTGAGATGCTATATAACGAGAAAGGATATTCAACTGCTATAGTTCATAGTGGATTACCTGATGAACAAAAAGAAAAAGCGTTAAACGATATAAAAAATCATAGAGTAAAGGTTGTTATCAATGTATCTATGTTAGGCGAAGGATATGATCATCCGTACCTTTCTATCGCTGCGATATTTAGAGCATTTCGTAACCCTTTACCTTATGCTCAGTTTGTTGGCAGAATTTTAAGGTCAATTCCACAAGATGAAGTAAAAAAAGCAGATGACAATATTGGACAGATTGTGGCTCATAAGCATCTAGCTTTAGATGAACTCTGGGAATACTATAAAACAGAAATTCAAGAAAGCGAAGTTATTCAACATCTTAAGGCTTATGATAGTTTAGATTCTACAGAAGAAGCTAATAATCAGTCCTCTTCTTCGACCTCTACAAAAAATTATGATGATTCAATAGGCCAAGCAACAGAAATTGGAGAAGGAAAGCTTATAGGAGATGCATATTTAACAACAAAACTTATTGAACAAAAGAAAAAAGAAGATAGAGAAAGAGAACAAAAAATTATCGAAATACAAAAGCTTTTAAACTTGGAACGTGAAGAAGCAGAAAAAATTGTGAATCAAGCCTCAGTTGAACAGGCAACAATCAAGCGTCCAGATCTTTACTTCGAGAGTAAAAGAAAAGATATTGATATCACAATAAAAGAAAAAATTGTTCCTGATTTATTGGTGAAGTTTTCTATAGATAAAAAGGATGATGATTTAAAAAACATCGGTCTTTTTAGACAGCAATATGCTTGGATTCCTAGAAGAGTTAGAGACAACGGCGGAATGTTAGCTGTATATTTTAGCACATACCTCAAATCTGAAATTGGCGCTAGCAAAGAGAATTGGACCATAGATGATTATGATATTGCATATGAGAAATTACCACAAAGTGTAGAGTATGTAGAAAAAGTGTTAGAGGATAACATAAATTCATAAAGAATCTGTTACAATACGTTAGAGATAATTTTAATAATAATTGGAGGAGTGAAGAATGTTAAACGAAAATATTAAACAGATATATGATTTGTTAAACTCCCCTGTTTTAACACCATATAATTTACTGGAGAACGCAAAGTTAGATAATTATTTTTATGTTAATTATTACAAGGGCGAAACTGGAATTATCTGTGAGATGAAATGCATTGTAGAAGACAGTACTGAGGTTCGATACTTTTACCATTTTGATACAAGTGACTACTTATTTAGAGTTTATATGGAACAATCAGATAAAGAAAAAGTTATTGTATTTGATCGTGAACAAGAACTGAATAATAAAGTTAATAAGTATCTCTCAACCAAGCAACAAAATACTGCTGTGATTTAAAATTCATGAACAGCAATAGATGTTAAAAATATAAAGGACGCATCAAAATAAAAGCACTCAAAAGAGTGCTTTTATTTTTTTCGTTCGACAAAAGACGACAAAATAGTTGTAACTAGATTTGTTATGATGGGTTGAGAAATCTTACATTTTAATAAACTGATACTGACGAACATAGAGGTGACAGGGGAAATGCGAGAATTTAAAGCACACAACGGAATTTTAATAATCGACGATGAAAAAATCACTGTAAAACCTTCTAAATTTTTCGGACTAGGAAAAAGAGTCATGGAAATATACTTTGAAGACATCAAAAAAATACAATTTGAAAAACCTAAGTTGATGACTAATGGTTATATGAGATTTGAATTAATCAGCAAATCCGGCACTAAGAAAACTAAATTTGAAGTAACGCAAGAGGAAAATGCTGTGTTATTCACTAAAAAGCAGATGAAAAACATTGAAGAAGCTAAAAAATTGATAGAGAGTTATTTGTAATTGAAGGGGTGGAAAAAATGAATAAGAAATTAATAACAGTTTTAGCATGCAGCGCTATGCTTTTGGGAATGGCTGCTTGTAGTTCAAATGATAAAACTGCAACTGAATCAAAACCGAAACAAGAAGCGAAAAAGCCAGAACCAGTTACTACAACTTCACTTATTAATGAGTTCAAGAAAGCTGGATTAGAAGCTGAGAATGCTACGGATCTTCCTCAAAAAGAATTCGGGAACATGCGCAAAGACGGGAAACGCATTCTTACCCCATCATTAGGAACAGATAAAGGTGGACGAGTATTCGAATTTAGTAAAAAAGAAGACTTGGAAAAAGCGAAGAAATACTATGATGAGTTAAGTAATTCAAATCCAATGTTGTTCTCACATACATACGCTAAAGGGAATTTTCTTGTCCAAATGAATGGTGATATGAAAGATGAAAAGTTTAATAAATATAAAGAAGTTATGGATAAAGTAGTGAAGTAATAGACGGCACTCGAATGAGTGCTTTTATTTATGAAATGATACAAAAAAGGCAAACAAACAATGAAACTTACTTTATTCACAATATCTAACGAACAAATGAAAAAATCACTTAAATTAGAAAAATAGATTTCAACTACTTTTTTACAATTGTAAGCCTTGAAATATAAAACTTTTAATAATAGAAAATAAGTAAGGATAAAGATATGGCCCTTATAAAGGTAATTTGTACAATAAACGGTAGAAGGTGAAATTAGTGGAGACAACATGGGGTAGCACCAACAAAAC
>NZ_NTRO01000044.1:0-8023 GCF_002560575.1 Bacillus sp. AFS023182
TACTTGAAGTACTTGAAGTACTTGAAGTACTTGAATTATTTGAAACCGAAGAACATCCACCTAATAATAAAATACCGATTATAATCGTAATAAATCTAAATTTCATTTTATATCTCCTTTTCAATATGCAATGATTCTAATATAACATAAATCAGAAATTAAATACCCTTAGCGTGGGTTTTTTTTTAAATGCTGGCGGTACCTCATAAAGTGTGTACATAAATCAATGTTCAATTAATCTTTGAATTTTATCTTTCTGAACATGTATTTATCTTTTAAAAATGCTGCCAAGATAAGTTTTTTTCCAAAAATGATATGGTGACCCCTACTACGCCATCTGAAAGCGGGCATACTGTTTTAAGTGGACATCGAGATACTGTATTTACCGAACTCTGCCAACTAAAGGAAAATGATCAACTTATCGTAGAGTATGAAAATAAAACATATACATATAACATTAACAAGCATTGGATAACAGACTCAGAAGATCGAACGGTTATTGTACAAAAGGACGAACCTACATTAACATTAACAACCTGTTATCCTTTTGATTATATTGGTGACGCACCTGATTGTTATATAATTGAGTCATCTTTAATTTCTATCCAATAAAAAAGGAGCTTCGGCTCTCTTTTTTTATTCCATTCAACAAAATTCGACAAAATAGTTGCAACTGGATTTGTTATGATTGGTTTTGGAAATCTTACATTTTACATAATTGGAGGAAACAAAATGTATAAAAAGCTGGGTACACTTACTATGGCTGGAGCGCTCGCTTTAAGTTTAGCGGCATGTGCAGAGACTGAAGAAACTGCAAAGAAAGTATCAAATGACACCAAAACAGAACAAGCAACTGAAAAGAAAGAAGAGAAAAAAGAATTTAAAATTGGAGAAACAATTCAACTAGGAGACCACAAATTAACTGTTACCAAGGTTGATAAGTCACCAGGTGGAGAATTTGAAAAACCTAAAGATGGTCATGAATTTTTAATTGCTAATGTAACTATAGAAAATGGCGGTAAAGAAGAAATAAGTTATAACCCTTACGATTTTAGCTTACAAAACAGCGAAGGTAATATTGTAGATATAGCGTTTACTATGGTTAACCAAGACACCCAATTAAATTCCGGAAAGCTTGCACCAAACGGAAAAATAACTGGAACCATTGCCTTCGAATCAAAGCAAGGGGATCCTAAACTTCAATTAATCTTCAAACCAAACTTCTTATCAGAAAAAGAAATTCGAATTAATCTTCAATAATAAATTAAGAACGGAGTAATAATTATGAAACGCACAACTGAATTTGTATTAGGACTTATCGGAGGGATTTTCGGTATTATTTGCGCATTTATCGCTTTATTAATCGGCGGTATGGGAGCTGCTTTCGAAGCAGACGGGGCAGACACGGTAATTGGCCTGGGATGGGGAGCTGTTGCTCTATCAATCTTAGGGATTGTTGGCAGTGTAGTAGTTAAAAAGAATGCTAAAGTCGGTGGAATTATGATGACCGTTGCTGCTATCGGTGGATTCATCTGTATTTCACTTATTTACATCTTACCAGGAGTATTATTATTAATTGGTGGATTGATGGGGATCTTCCGTAAAGGAAAAGCTTCTGTATCTGCATAACCTTATCTAAAAACAATTAAAAATAGGGAGCGAACACAGCTCTCTATTTTTATGCATCCTAAAATATTACATATTCAAATAATGGTAAATTTGATACTATTTCATTATTAAAATCTAACTATATAAGGGAGAGGTAAGGGTGGAAACTGAAACGAATACAAAGTCAAAAGTTTGGGAATATGTTGGATGGGGAGCAGTTGTAATCCTAGGAGCTATCATGACATTTTTTATCATGATGCTAGTATTTGGTGATCCTAAAACAAAATACAAAGCACAAGAAACAACAACAGAGGGGAATGTTGTTAAAGATGCTGAAGAAGACTTAAAGAAAGAATACTCTGTAGGGGAAACAATTAAACTTGGAGACCATAGGGTTACTGTTACTGATGTAAAGAAATCAAATGGTGGGGAAATCGATAAACCAAAACAGGGTAATGAATACGTGATCGTATCTGTAAATATCTTTAACGGTGGCAAAGAGGATATCCCATACAATCCATTAGACTTTGAAATGAGAAACAGCAAAGGGAATATCACTAGAATGACCTTTTCCTTGGTTAATCAAAATACCGCTTTAAGTTCTGGGCAATTAGCACCAAACGGACAAGTTGCAGGAACTATTGTGTTTGAACAACCTGTTGGAGAAAAACTAAAACTACAATTCACTCCTAACTTCTGGAGTAATAAAAAAGTTATTATTAATTTGTAAATCAAAAAAAGCACATGCAATGGGGATAACATGTGCAAGAAAATAGTAATTTAGGTAACTTAACCATAGCATAAAAGCTCTGATTTAAGGGGCTTTTTATTTTTTTATCAATAAAATAATGATTAGAATACAAAAAACACTCCGATGCGAGTGTTTTTTAATACTTAGGACCCATCATCAAAAATTGGTTTGACAGGGCTTCCGTTGCCTTTCTATACTTTTCTAAATCACCTTCTATATTTTTAAAAGCGTCAATTCTATAAACAAGTTGGCTTTCCAATTCAGTAAGCCTTCTTTCAACTTCTTTTGAAGTATTGCCATCCCATCTGTCAGCTAAAACCGTTTTTATAGACCTTAAATTTTTTCTATGATTCTCTAAATCCGATATACATTTCACTAAATCATTTTGCGCGCCTAATACATCTACGGCATGATTAATAACATCATAATTCTTCATACAATCCTCCCCTTCTGTTAACTCTTAGTATCTACTTGTTTGAATTTATCCGCTTGTTGATCTATAAAGTCCGCTGCTGAACGAACTGGCTCCATATAACTTCTTTGAAAGCCATAAACAGCATAAGTTATCGTGTTAATTAAATTTCCATCTACACTAGCTGGCGATTCGTGTAATACATTAATTATTTTATTACTTGCTCCAGTAAGCTTTTGATTTATATCTTCTATTTCCCTTTTTAAATCCCGCGTAATTTGCTTTATCTCATCTACCGATAGACGAATCCTTATTTCACCTGCACGAGGAGAAGATAAAAGCCTTTGGCCGGTTTCCCCATCATACATATTTGGCATATTGAATAAACCATATTTATCATAAGAATAATTACCCATAGAATGATAATTCGGTCCCGCACCTGTCATGACAAGCCTCACAATATTGTAGTCGATCATTGCACCAGTTAATATCGGATTATATCGACTCATCTTATGAATAAAATTACTATTTATCGCATCTGGCTTATCTGTATAATACAAATGTCCAATACGACCTCTTTGTTTATTATCATTCCCTTTAAACCCCGTAAATACTGTATCATTGGGATTTCCATAAGTTGTAATCAGATTTTGATATTCTCCCCTTAACGCTTTTTCCTTTTTATCTTTAGGTAATAAATCAATAACATTTGGAGCTTCAAAACTTACAGCTGGCACATTATTCATAACCCCTGCATATTCACCTAAACCACCACCTAAAGAATGACCAGTTAATGTAAGCTGATACCCCTCTAGGCCATTTTTAGGATCTGCCATATACTTCTTTACCTCTTGTGTTAAAACATCAGCATTAGTAAATTGACTTTCTTCTACTGACCTTTTAGTTCTTTCTCTAGCTGCAGCAAAGTTAAATTGCTCAGTTAAAGGAAGCGACGAGAGATCTAATGCATTCATCTTATCTAAGCTATCTTGATTTTTTTTAAAACGTCCCCCAAATACATCGAAAGCATCCGTGTCATAAAAATCTCGTGGCTCTTGTGAACCGCGAAAAGCAATAACAATTTGTTTCGTTTCATCATTTTTATAAATGGTTGCATCAAAACTATTTATAGGATTATGTAATGGTACAGAACTAGGTATTTTAACAGGTATCCAAACCTCTCTATGATTTCCGACTTTTATATCTACCTTATCCGCTTTTCTATAACTTTGTCCTGATAATTCAACTAACGCATTATCACTAATAGAACTACTCATAGTTTCCTCCTAAAAAGATTTATAATATGATCATATTATAAATTTTTTTAGGAGGAAAAATATGGTTTTTTCAAAAAAAAGAAATATTATAATTCTAATAATTTTAGCTATTACTGTTTTAGTCGTAGGTTATACTATATCAAGTATCCAAAATGAAAAACAAACAAAAGAAAAAGCTGCTGAAGTTGCAATACAGCATATAAAGAAAGAAGAACATGTAGATGTTATTGTAACTGAAGTCGAAATTATGCCAGCCTTGAGGGGGGGACTTATTGAAGTCACTGGCCATGTTAAAAATGATAAAGAGAGGACTTTCTTTGTTACAATAAATAACAATCGAGATTATTTAGTCATGGGTTGGAATTTAGATGATCCAAAGTAAACAACGAAACATTATAATTTTAATCATTTTAGCAATTATCGTTTTAACTATAGGATGTACCGCAAAATTTATTCATGACAGAAATATTGAAAAAGCTGCAAAAGAAAAAGCTACTGAAGTTGCAATACAGCACATGAAAAAAGAAGAGAATATAGATTTTGTTGTAACCGATGTCAAAATTCACCATTTAGAACTAGAAGGTTTTATTAAAGTAAGCGGATATGATAAAAATAATAAACAAAAGAAACATTACGTTGTAATAAATAAAATTCAAAACTATGAAGTCGCTTATTGGGGATAAAGTTACTGAAAAAATAAGCTAATTTATAATAAAATCTTAACAACTAAATACATAAAATAACATGATTATAGCGAGGGAATGCTTGTATGCTGATCTATACTGCATTCTCTTATTCTATGAGGGGAAATATGGGGAATTTAAAAAAGAAAAATATCATAGTTTCAATCATTATAGCAAGTATAATTCTAACCATAGGTTGTACCACATCATTTATTCATAATAGGGGTCCTGCCGCATGCCCATCAAGTTAAGGAGACGAATTTCCCCATCACCATCAAGCTAAGAAAAGCAAATACCCCAAAACGAGAGAATTGACCTCCCGAGGTGAACTGTATAATTTTTTTTGTTAGGGGGCGTTATAAAAAAGAAATACCCTTTCCTATAATCGATGTTGCATGAGCTTAACTTGAAAAGCATATGTACTACCGAAAAAACGTTGATATTGTGTATTATCAAGATCTAAATTATAAATATCATTATGAAGTAAAAGAAAGTACATATTAGAGATAAACGATATGTACCCTCCTTTTATCAAACTAAAGAACTTGATAGATTAATAATAAGAAGCATAATCGATCTACTCTCTAGTAATCATTGTATAGTTAATATATGTTAAGATAATTTTTTGACTTTTATTAGATAACTTGTACTTAATAGTTTTAAAAAGGTTACACATCATTTGTACACTAAAGCCATATATCTTATTCGATATTTGATGTCCACAATTGTACTATATTTCTAGCTTTGTATATTTAAACTCTGTTTGGACAAGAGAATTTTCTAATCTTTTTGCCGAGGAGACAGGAGCATATTTTGTAGTGCTTTTCCGAATATATTCAGGGGCACACGTTCTTCACTAATATAATAAAATATAGCCATACCATTCTCTAATGAAAGAATCGTCCATGCCATTTCATCCGCAGATAGTGTAGATTCATTCTCCTTCGACATCAATTTTTCGATGGCTTTGGAAATTTGTTCTACCGAGTCCGTTATCATATTAGACCATTTATGGCGCACCGATTCTTCACGCATCGCATAAAGGAGAAATTCCATGTTAAGCATGCTCCATGTTCGATTTTTCTGCCTAATTGAAAGGGAATATTCATCTATAGTTTCGATAAAATGTGATAATGAATGCTGTTTGTCTATTATTTGATGGATGTTATGCACATGTAAATGCATTTGTTTTTCCAATATGGCTAGAAAGAGCTCTTCTTTGGAATTAAAATGAGAATAAACGGCCCCCTTACTAAACCCGGCATACTCTGCAATTTTATCAACAGAAGCTCCGTGAAAGCCTAATTGAGCAAAAACCTCAACAGCTGATTCTAAAAGCAATTGCCTTGTTTCCTTCTTTCTTTCTTCTTGAGTTAATCTTCGTCTAATCATTCTTCTCCCTCCATATCTTGACAATTATACCATATGGAACTAATATACCATATAGTATATAAATTCTATATGGTATTTAAATTAGTATATATGTATGAAATAAACTCAATAATGTCATTTTAGATTTGAGCATGATAATTATAGATAATCTAGTAAAAGGGGAGAAGGGGAATCATGCAAAAAACAGAAAACCTTACAATACCGAAACAGACTTTGGCAAAAATTTTGGCGCAAACAGTTAAAACAGGAATTATTAAATCAAACCTGATTCCAATGTTTGCTGGATTGACATTGGCATTATATACATATCAGATTAGCTTGTTTGAGAAACTTCCGGAAATAATCTTTGCTTTGGTTGGCTCTATTTTAGTAATGGGTGCAGCAGGGGCTTTTAATAACTTATATGATCGTGATATTGATTCTATTATGGAGAGAACAAAAAGTAGACCGACTGTGACAGGAGAAATAAAACCCAAAACTGTATTATGGCTTGGCGCTTTAATGACCATCTTCGGGTTATTTGCTCTTGCATTAACAACTCTGCTAGCAGCATTCTTAGGATTTTTAGGCTTATTTTTTTATATTGTCCCATATACAATGTGGAGCAAAAGAAGAACAATTTATAATACGGAGGTTGGAAGTATTTCAGGAGCAATGCCCCCTCTCATAGGATGGGCTGCTATTTATCCAGACATTACACATCCTGCTATTCTTGGTCTTTTTGTAATTACAGTTATTTGGCAAATGCCTCATTTCTATGCCATAGCTATTCGCAAACATGATGAGTATAAGGCTGCTAAAGTTCCTATGCTTCCAGTAGTCAAAGGTGTTAAAAGAACATATATGCAAACTAATATTTATTTAATCGTTTTAATTGCAATGAGTTTCCTTTTTAGTTCTTTAAGCCTCGGCCTTATGTTAGTAGCACTTCTTTTAAGTATTTTGTGGCTCATCTTAAGTATCTTCGGTTATAAAAAAATGGATCCAGAGAAATGGGCAAAATCAATGTTTGTTTATTCCCTTCTTCATATGACTATCTTGTTTTCAACTGTAATTATATATTCTCTTATGGGCATTTTTTTTGATTTATAAAAATTATATTTTTGTAGTCATAACACGAAAAAGACACTATTCTTTCGGTAGAGTATAGGAAAGGATGGTGTTTTTGATATGAATTTATCAATTTTTGATGAACTAGAATTGTTTTCTAAAGAGTTGCAACGATATATGTCACCACATGCTTTGGAACAGTTAGCTAGAAAAGTAGGATATGTTCAACGAAAAAGTAAATATCGAGCACAAGATTTAGTAGCCCTATGTGTTTGGTTAAGCCGCAATATAGCTCATACTTCATTGACGCAATTATGTAGTCGATTTGATGCTAACACGGGCATTTCTATGAGTCCTGAAGGACTCAATCAACGTTTTAACTCTCAGGCTGTGCAATTTTTACAACAACTCTTAGCACATTTACTTCACCAACAATTTTGTTCTTCTAGCAAGATTCCAACTTTGTATACAAACAACTTTCGGCGTATTCGTGTATTGGATTCTACACATTTTCAGGTTCCGGATAAATTTGCCTCTACATATCAAGGTTCCGGTGGTAGCGGTCAAAATGCTGGCGTAAAAATTCAGCTAGAGTATGATTTACTAAGTGGTCAATTTCTTCATGTTCATGTAGGATCGGGAAAGCACAATGATAAAACTTATACTTCTACTTGTTTAACATCCCTTCAACCGAACGATGTATGTATACGTGATTTAGGATATTTCGACTTAAAAGATTTACATACTATAAGCGAGTGTGGTGCTTATTTTATTTCACGATTAAAGCTCAATACACGTATATATCAGAAGAATAAAGAACCTGAATACTTTGAAGTGAACCCTGAAAATG
>NZ_NTRO01000045.1:0-6893 GCF_002560575.1 Bacillus sp. AFS023182
AAAGCTTTGCAACAGAACCATCCTGCCTATCCTGTAGCGATTCAAGAGTTAAAAGAAGAGAAACATATGCCTAAAGGCATACAACTAAGGCAAGTTAGATATCTCAATACTATAGTGGAACAAGATCACCGTTTCATTAAGAAACGTGTACGTTCTATGTTAGGATTCAAGTCATATGAAACAGCCACTTCTATATTGAGTGGCGTTGAAACCATGCATATGATGAAAAAAGGACAACTTCACTTACAGGTGAAGTCTGCCCAAAATGAAGTTAGATTCATACATAAATTATTTGGAATTGTATCATAATCTACCATTGAACAGTCTATGCAGGTTTCTATGCCTCTATCAAATGATTTTTGCACCAGAACCAAAAAATTCACTAAATCTTTTAAGGTAATACAAAAGTTATTTTTATCCAAAATCTAGTTATCGTTGCGCACAATAAAATGATTCAATAAATTCACTGTAGAATAAATATCTTTGATATCAACCATTTCAAAAGGTGTATGTGTATAACGAGTTGGAACACCAATAAGTGCTGAAGGAATACCGCTATCAAAAAAAGCTACTCCGTCAGAACCATAATTACTATAAATACCAATTTGGTAAGGGATATTATATTCTTTAGATACATCCTCTAAACCCCATGTTATTTTAGTATCATAATGAATAGCTCCATCCTTATAAACTAACGTCGGCCCGCCGCCTAATCTAGTAGGATAGTTTTGTTCATTTACAGTTGGTATATCTCCCACTAAACCGCTATCTAGAGATATTACCAGATCGAAGTTCATCCTTGAACCTAAAGCAGACGCGCCATGTGCTTTATTCTCTTCCTGTACTGTAGCTCCATACCATACTTCATAATTTAATTTGGAAACGTCTATTTTCTTCATAAGGATATCCATAACAAGGAGCCCAATCCGATCGTCAAACGCTTTTCCTATAAGCCTATCTCCAACTTGAGTTAATTCCCTTGTCCATACTACGCTAGAGCCAATATGGACTCCTAATTTTTCTACTTCTTCTTTACTATTAAGCCCCATATCTATGAATAGACTATTAAAATTTAAATTTCCAGATCTTTGCTGTTCAGTAAGGACATGACCAGTAGATGTAGCAAAAACTCCTGTTGCTACCTTCCCTGTTCTACTTATTACTTGAGCTAGTTGCCCTATCATATGTAAATGATTAGGACCAGATCTATGTGCTTCTTGCACTGGATCAATTAATAAAAAGCCATCAGAGGTAATATACCTTACAATAAATCCAATTTCATCCATGTGTGCTTGAATTAATAATTTAGGACCTTTTCCACCAATTTTACAAATTAAATTTCCCACTTTATCGTTAAAGCATTCTTCGGATTTATTTATCCAATGTTTCTTTAACCAATCACTGACTATACATTCATGACCAGCTGGACCAGGTAAATTTATTAATTCTTCTAGTGTTTTAGAAATACTTTTCTCAATTACAAGTTCATCTACCTTTAACATTATTAGATCCCCCTATATTTTAATTAATTCATATGGGACACTGACTAGCTTTATTTTACGTACCATGGATCTTATCTCAATAGATTAGAATCTATTAGTACAAATCTCATAATTCTTGTTATGACAGGGTTTATATCCTTACCGTTGTAAATTGCCTACTCCTAAAAAAGTATTATTTCACATGTAGAAACGAAAGTTACACAAGTAATTTTGATTAACTTGATGGGTATATAATAGTCCCCCTTAAATAATAAACAACAGTACAATCAAAATGCTATTTTATGTAATTTTCTAGAAGTTAAGTTCTTATAAAATTAATTTGAGAAATATAATTATTAAAATGATAAATGGACAAAATCAATGAAATAGAAATGTAAAGGTATATCAAGAATTATCTATCTAATTAAATATAAAACAGCAAAACGAATTTTAAAGGTGTACCTTTCATAATAAGTTGAAACATATATTTAAAATATAGTTTAACCGTTTTAAAAAAATTGTATTACGGATATGTTTATCTAAAGAAGGGGAGATTAACTTGAGGAAATGTGAGCCAAGCTCAAGATATTGAGCTCGGCCCTTAGGGATGTATTTTCTTAGTGAATGTAATTCATATTATCACCTCCTTTAATGGATATTTGGAGAACAGAAATTTAAAACACATAATAAATTAACTAATATTGTTAGGAAAAAGAAACTGGCAACAACTCAATACCTCTTGAAGTAGCTGTGACCCTACGTGTTGGGCGTCTCAATAATCGTAAACGACTCGACTCTTCTAAAAGACATAAAATCAATTCTTTAATTGCTAATTTACCAAAAAAAGTTCCTACACATGTATGTGGTCCCCAACCAAACCCCAGATGTGGATTTTTTGAACGGTCAAGAATTATACTATCAGGTTCAGGAAACACTTCCGGATCCCTATTGGCTGCAGCAAACAGTACTACAATTACATCACCTTTCTGAATTGTAGTATCTCTAATTTTTGTCGTTTTGGCAGCTATGCGACCCGTTCCTTGTGCTGGTCCATCAAAACGAATTAATTCATCCACCCCAGTGTCAATTAAAGATTTATCATTTAATTTATCAAATACTTCTGGATGTTCTAATAGAGCAAGTACGACATTACCAAATACAGCATATAAAGATCCAAAACTTGCATTGAACATCGTACCGGTTGTATTACGAATGTAATGCTCAGGAACATTTGTGTTTTGAGCATGCTTTCTAATGTATGAAACAATTCCTGGCCTATCTTCAGCAGCAAACCACTCACCAACAAGAGCATTAAGTTTTTCACGTGCTTGATTACCTGGTTCAATATTCTCAGGTCTTAGTCCTGAATCCATTTGTCGAGTAATAGCTTCCGATATTTCAAGAAAAGAATCCAAGTTTGGCTCATCAACACCAAGCGTAATTGCTGTCATACTTAATGCTAGCGGAGCGGAAACCTCTCTCATAAAATCAAATTCATTTATTGATTTGTGTTTTTTTAAAATATCTTTAATTAATACATGTATTTTCTCTCGAACATTATTAATATCCTGTGAATTAAAAGCTCTCGTTAATAGATTACGCAAAGGTATATTGTCAGGTGGATCCAAAGATTGAACAGTATGACGTACATCTGGAATTTCAACTCCAACTCGTCTCCTATCAGTTGTAAACACTTCATGATTACGTAGCACTTCTTTACAATCATCGTATCTTGTTAATACCCATGATTTCATTCCTTCATGCCAATAAACGGGAGCGTTCTCTCTTAACTTTTTATAAATAGGATATGGATTCAATAATGTTTCAGGATCGAGAGGATCATATTTAAGTTCTATTTTTTGTAACATAATCGTCTCCTTTCACAAAAAAATATTTTTATCTTTTTCTATAAATTAACAAGAGCTCTCCTAATCACCAATACCATCCTTAATTGCCTCCTCACGAAGGGATTCTAATTTGGAAATTGATCGAATCTTATTAGCATAAATAGGAGCAGCATGAGTTATGCTAAATTCACTAGCTATTATTGCACTCGCTAAAGAGATGTCAGTAAACTTTTTTCCTTTCTCATTAAAACTCTGTAGTTGATTTATAATTGATAAATCAACTTTAACATTTTTAGCATAAATGTAAATATTTTGAATTTATAGAAATATTATTTTGATTATTATGAATATTTAGACAAAAGTGATTTTAATTTTGAACAAAGTTACGATGTTTTGCCCCTTTGGATCTGTTTATCTAAAGGGGTATTTGGGTTCTGGTGCAAAAATAAAAGAGAATAAAGTGTATGTTTGGGGGTATCTCATTTTTGTTAACTTGATGGTGATGTTTCCGTACCCCTAATATGTTATTAAATTGCAGCGCTCGAAAGAGTGCTTTATTTTTGATATCAACAGCAAAAAAAGCACATGAAATGGGGATAACATGTGCAAGCAAATAATAACTTAGATAACTTACCCATAACATAAAAGCTCTGATCTAAGGGGCTTTTTATTTTTTTATCAATAAAATAATGATCTGGATATAAAAACACTCGTACCGGAGTGTTTTTTAATATTTAGGACCCATCATCAAAAATTGGTTTGATAGGGCTTCTGTTGCCTTTCTATACTTTTCTAAATCACCTTCTATATTTTTAAAAGCGTCAATTCTATAAACAAGTTGGTTTTCTAACTCAGTAAGCCTGCTTTCAACTTCTTTTGAAGTATTTCCATCCCATCTGTCAGCTAAAACCGATTTTATAGATCTCAAATTTTTTCTATGACTCTCTAAATCTGATATACACTTCACTAAATCACTTTGCGCGCCTAATACATCTACAGCGTGATTAATAACATCATAATTTTTCATACAATCCCCCCTTCTGCTAACTCTTAGTATCTACTTGTTTGAATTTATCCGCTTGTTGATCTATAAAGTCCGCTGCTGAACGAACTGGCTCCATATAACTTCTTTGAAAACCATAAACAGCATACGTTATCGTGTTAATTAAATTTCCATCTACACTAGCTGGTGATTCGTGTAATACATTAATTATTTTATTACTTGCTCCAGTAAGCTTTTGATTTATATCTTCTATTTCCCTTTTTAAATCTGATGTAATTTGCTTTATCTCTTCTACTGATAGACGAATTCTTATTTCACCTGCACGAGGAGAAGATAAAAGCCTTTGGCCAGTTTCCCCGTCATACATATTCGGCATATTTAATAAACCATATTTATCATAAGAAAAATTATCCAAAGAATGATAATTCGGTCCCACACCTGTCAGGACAGCCCTCGAAATATTGTATTCGATCATTGCACTAATGACTACCGGATTATATCGATTTATCTTATGAATAAAATTATTATTTTTCGCATTAGGCTTATCTGTATAATACAAATGTCCAATACGACCTCTTTGTGTATTATCATTCCCTGTAAATCCTGTAAATACTGTATCATTAGGGTTTCCATAAGTTGTAATTAGATTTTTATACTCTCCCCTTAATGCTTTTTCTTTTTTATCTTCAGGTAATAAATCAATAACATTTGGAGCTTCAAAACTTACAGCTGGCACAGCATTTAAAACCCCTGCATATTCACCTAAACCGCCACCTAAAGAATGACCGGTTAATGTAAGTTGATACCCCTCTAGACCATTTTTAGGATCTGCCATATACTTCTTTACCTCTTGTGTTAAAACATCAGCATTAGTAAATTGACTTTCTTCTACTTCTTTTTTAGCTTTTTCTCTAGCTGCAGCAAAATTAAATTGCTCAGTTATGGGAAGTGATGAAGTATCAAATTTGTTTAGGTTATCTAAACGATCTTGACTTTTTCTAACACGTCCCCCTATAACATCACGTAAATCTGCATCATAAAAATCAGGAGCCTCCCAGGAACCACGATAAGCAATAACAATTTGTTTCGTTTCATCATTTTTATAAATGGTTGCATCAAAACTATTATTAGGATTATGTAATGATACAGAAGTAGGTATCTCAACACGTTTCCAAACTTCCACATGATTTCCGACTTTTACTTCAACAGAAGAAGCATAACCATAACTTTTCTTCGATAAACGAGCAAGAGCTTTATCACTAACTGAACTATTCATAGTTTCCCTCTCCCTAAAAAAGATTTATAGTATGAATTATAAAACAATTTAAGGAGGGAAAATATGGGTAATTTAAAAAAGAAAAGCATTATAATTTTAATCGTTGTAGCAATTATAGTTTTAACTATAGGATGTACAGTAAAGTTTATTCATGATAGAAATACTATAAAAGAAAAATCTGCTAAAGTTGCAATACAACACATGAAAAAAGAAAAAAATATAGATTTTGTGGTAACCGATGTCAACATTGAAACACGTTTTGAACTCAGAGGTTCTATTACAGTTAGAGGTTATGATAAAAATGATAAACAAAAAAGGCTTTACGTTGATATAAATAAAATCCAAAATTATACGGTGGAATCTTGGGGAGAAGAATAATCATTTTCCAACAGAAAACTATCACCCCCAAATACTATGTTAATAGGGCACCTTATAGGCCTCACCATATCAAAAAAAGAAAATTGTACGTTTAGACACATTTTGGACACAATTTAACTAGTACTCTGTACGCTAAGCGTAAGGCTAATTAAATAAGTTAATATGAGCCAGCAGAAGATGTTGCAAAAATTAACATATATGCAACACTTCCCTTGGGCTTGATTTGGTTCTGGTGCAAATAATATGTAGATTAGAAATAGCAGTGTAGATTCCTAATGAAATCTACTACTATGCGGTGAGACCGAAGAGTTGATTGATTAACTTGATTTGTTTTTTGACAGACTTCTCCCCTTGCAAAGTCTGTCCTTTTTTAATCATTCTCATCGCTTCCAGTCCAGCCAACACTCGTTTAGCTGATTGAAAAGATTTCAATCCTAACATGGTACGTACTCGCTTCTTGATAAAACGATGATCTTGCTCGATTATGTTATTCAGATATTTTATTCGTCTTATTCGGATGTCAGCGAGCATCCGTTGTTCTTTCTTCAATTGTTCTATAGCGATAGGATACGCTGGATTTTTATCAACGGTCACAACACGAGGTTTAGAAACATGAAAAGACTGCAAAGCTTTCTTAAAAAAGCGCTTTGCAGCCTTGTGATCTCTTGTTTTACTGAAGATAAAGTCAATGGTGTTTCCTTCGGAATCAACAGCTCGGTATAAGTACATCCACTTTCCTTTGACCTTAATATATGTCTCGTCTACTCGCCAAGAATCATTCGTTTTCTTAAGATGACGACGAACTCTCTTATCTAGCTCAGGACCATATTGGTGAACCCAACGCATAACCGTTGTATGAGCAATGGATAAGCCCCGTTCCTCCATCATTTCGACTAAATCACGAAAAC
>NZ_NTRO01000046.1:0-4126 GCF_002560575.1 Bacillus sp. AFS023182
ATAAGAGCAAGCTCTTAATCGGTTCGCTCGACTTGCATGTATTAGGCACGCCGCCAGCGTTCATCCTGAGCCAGGATCAAACTCTCCAATAAAGTTAGTTTGTCTAGCTTCAAAAATAAAAATTGACGTTTTACATTTTGTTTAGTTTTCAAAGAACTTTTTTGGGACAAGATTTAATCTTACCATTTCACAACCTTAAATGTCAATAGATATTCAGAATAAATTTGTGTTTATTCTATAAAAATCTATTTCGTCATTAGCGACGGATAAATAATATACCATGACTTATTCATGTTTACAACACTTTTATTAAAGTTAAAATTAACCATTTATAAAAACACATGTGAATTATAATTATACAAACCATAAAGATAACTACCTTTTAATTTTCGCTTTACTCGAGATCCATCCTAGCTTTTTATTCCACGGTTTCCTTGACCACGAGCCTCTACACCCTCAAACTCCCAAAGATAACCCCAACGGGCAAAATTCGCCCTTGTGGGGCCACCTCTGGCGAGTTTGCATGAGGGTGCCCCTCATGGTCAAGGAACTTTCGCGGCATAAACGCTAGGATTCAGCAAATCACTTCCAAAATTGATACCATTTCTTTTCATTACTTGCCGCAACTATCTGTTTTACTTCTTGAAGTTCTCGCATAATAGTCATAACAGCTTTATCACGATCAGTAACCTGTTGTTTTTCTATAGTACTAGAATGAGCCAATAATTTTTGTTGAGACTCCAATAAGTTTGTTAGTTTAGCTATTTGCTCATTTTGATTCTGTATTTGTTTTTGTTGTAACTCCACTGTATCTTTTAATTCTCTCCATACTTCTTTCAAATCTTCAGATTCAGAAGTTATAACAGTCATATCTGTATTATTAACTGTTAATCCTTCTTCTTCTAAAAGTAATTTACAAGCATCTTCTAATGTAACTTGTGGCATATTTTTTAATTCTACTAATCTTTGTAATAACTTAAGATCATAATCATCAAAAATAATCCGTTCTCGTTCATCTCTTTTAAAAGCATAGCATTTATAACTTTCAATTAATAAATAGTATTTTTTAACCGTAGAAGGTGATATTTTTAATCTTTTTGCAATCTGAGACACATTTTCATAAATAACAGGTGTCATAATAGTCATAACCTCCTTTTCAATACTTCAAATTCGTTACAACAGTTATAACTCCTTTATCTTAACACTTTAAATAAACTCAAATTAAATCAAATCTAATTCTTCATCCATAATATTTATTAGATCTTGTATCTACTAATAGATAGTCACCAATCTCTTTTTTCTTTTTTAATACTTTTTTATTTCAATCTGTTTTTTAACATAATAATTTCCGACTAAAAAACCAGTTATTTTATAAAATTGGAAATTCTGAATCAAAAAAGAGAGAAGAGCATAAGGGGTTTTTGGGCCCAACTAAGGGTTGGGACTAGGCAGAGCCTAGCTTAAACGTGGGTACACGAAAATTCCCAGAATGTTGACTCACGGTCGACTCAAATTTTACCAATTACATGTGTTTTTCGTTAAAAGTAGAGTCGAGGTGTACACAAGGTATCCTTTATAACATCAAATGTTGACCTGCTGTAGACAACATTTTTTTCATAACTTGCAATCAAACACTACTTTAAAATACTAAAAGAGATCCATCTAAATTAAGTAAACACAAAATTATAATTTAGAAAAAGAAAACAACAAAATACGAGATCTTATTCAGACGCTTTAAAATCCTTTTTAAAGGATACAAATCTAAAATGGTATATTTTGCTGTAAAAACAAAAAAGAACGCTTAAAAAGCAAAATAAGCGATTTTAAATAAAGGTTTTCCTTTGCTTTTGGGGTTGAGGCTGGTTTGTCGTGTGGGGACGAAACCCCACGTACTGCGTATCTATCCATATGGTAAGTGAAATTATTGTTCGAAAGCACTAGCGGTTCGGCTCGTATAATAGCAAATTTAAGCCGATAATCATGAATAGTTGCTTTTGGATGTGTCGGCTTGGTGCCACCAAATCTCGAGCCGAAAAAAGTTTTGCAAGGATGTAGCAAAGCGAAAAGGGTGGAGATTTTCTGTAGCAAAGCGAAAGAAAATACGACCCGTTCCTTGCGGAACTTTTAGCTATTTCTATATAGAGTGAGAAGGGACAAGCATAGCAAAGTAGAAAACACCCAGTAATATCAAGGGTTTCAGGATTTTTCGTACTTACCGTTTTTGGTAAGTAAACTTACCGTTTTTGGTAAGTACGAAATTAATAAAAAAAGTCTACTAATTAAAGTAGACTTAAAATAATTTAATAGGTAAATTTTTAAGTTGCTTAGGAACCTTTCTAAACATTGCTTTAAGTGTTGGATTGATTTCATCTCTATTCCCTGAAAACATGATGTGAGGATTTATAAACAAAGCATATGCCCTAACATTATTATCATCAACACCACTTTCTGAACGAGCTATAATTCCTTTATCTATTAATTTTCTAACTAATGGACTAACTTTTGTTTCATGTCTTCCAATCTTTTTAGCCAATTCTCTCTGAGTTAATGGGATTTGTTCTTTAGAGTTAATATCACTAACTAAACAATTACTTAAAAAACCTACACACATTGAAACATCTAATAAAAATACCTTCTCAGCATTTGTTAAATAATCAATTTCAAATAAATACTGGATATTTTGTTGAATGATCTGAACAAACCTCGCTTTATTCTTCACTTTCCGTTCAGGAACTAATTTCATTCCTCTTGAATTAGCCTTTAATTGAAGTTCATTTGCTAATTGCATTTCTTCTTCTGACAAAATCTTCGAATTCTCGATATCCCTTAGTCTTGCACTTTTTTCAGCTTGTTCTAAATCAATACAATTTGTCATAATTTTTTCCTCTCTCCTAGTATTTACAACTAGTACAGAGACTCTTTTCATGCTATTATGTAATTAGAATTTTATAAAAACAAAAAAGCCTCTTATGTATAGTTGTAGCCTCGCAACTCAATTATATCATGAGTGGCTTTTTTTGCTATAACTCATAATAAAAAGAGTTCTGGCTCCAGAACTCTTTTTATTATTGAAAGTAAACTTTTCAATATTAGTTTACATTCATTTCCCCTCAAACATTGACTTCACACCAAATCTCCTGATATCCTCAAAATACAAAATAAAAGTATACATTCAAAACACCATAAATAAAGAGGCCAAAAATCCATGAACAAAAAACTACATCTCATTGATGTCCAACCGATCCGAAGTAAAGAACAGATTGAAGATATGAAATGGGCTCTCAAACGTCATTGCTCAGAACGGGACTATATTTTATTCATAATTGGAATCAATACAGGTCTACGTGTCAGCGATCTACTCCAAATCGAAACGCAAACCATATTAAAACTAAAACGAAAAAAGAGAAAAGAATTCAAAATCAAAGAGGGAAAAACAAAGAAAGAACGCATAATTAATCTTACTTCTATTTTTGATGAAATCTATTCGTATGCCCAAACCTTAGAAAATACCTGGTTATTCCCTTCTCGAAAAGGAGAAAAACCGATTAGTAAGATCCAGGCTTATCGACAATTGCAAAAAGCTGGAGACTTTGCCGGTATTGAATCAATTGGTACCCACACCATGCGCAAAACCTTCGGCTATTGGTTCTATAAACAAACAAAGGATGTAGCTATGTTGCAAGAAATACTCAATCACAGCACACCACAAATTACACTAAAATACATTGGAATCAATAAAGAAGAAAAAGACAATATACTCGATACATTTCAAATTTAAACTACAATAATAAATAAAAAAACCTTTTGCNNGCAAAAGGTTTTTTTATTTACCTAGCGATGTCCTACTCTCACAGGGGCAAGGCCCCAACTACCATCGGCGCTGAAGAGCTTAACTTCCGTGTTCGGTATGGGAACGGGTGTGACCTCTTCGCCATCATCACTAGATATATGAAGGATATTCCTTCAAAACTAGATATCAGTGTGTAATGTAATTACTTATTGGTTAAGTCCTCGATCTATTAGTATTCGTCAGCTCCACGTGTCACCACGCTTCCACCTCGAACCTATCAACCTGATCATCTTTCAGGGATCTTACTAACTTACGTTATGGGAAATCTCATCTTGA
>NZ_NTRO01000047.1:0-3952 GCF_002560575.1 Bacillus sp. AFS023182
ATCTGGGTAGGAGTTCATTACCCTTTTGATGTCGTAACAGGAGCTCTAATAGGAATTATTTCAGCATTATTTTCGTATTGGTTAACACCGAAAATTACATTTATCAAACAATTACTTAATCTTTACGAAAAAATAGAGCAAAATGTAATACCATCCAAAAACAAGTCGAAAAACTTTTGATTAATCTCACAAAGCTAAAAAGATTACATATATTACCGAGTATTTTTCAATATTGTCTTGATCGAAGAGCGCTCCCTTAGGCGCTCTTTAATTTTAAAATAACGCTTTTGTTAAACTTTAAGATTTAACTACATCGGCTCCATTTAGAAACTCTTTTAAAGATTCTCTACAATTTGCACACATATCGACTTTCCCAGTCGCAGTTATATCATCGTATTCACTTTGCCCGTTCATTCTACGTTGAAACGATAGTAAATAACTTTTTACCCTTTCTCGAAATTTAAACTCAAATGTAACTGTGCATGTTTCTTTAGGGTTAATAACGTTTTTACAACGATCACAACAATTTGCCACTGTTAATCTCTCCATTTCTTAACAAAATTCAAATTTTATTAAAGCAAATGTGTTTTTCGTTCATCCATACGAGTTACTTTTCCACCTTTATATACAAAGGACTGTTCCCCATGACCACTTGTTGGTGGTTCTATTGG
Source organism: Bacillus sp. AFS023182 (assembly GCF_002560575.1). NCBI lineage: Bacteria > Bacillati > Bacillota > Bacilli > Caryophanales > Bacillaceae > Bacillus > Bacillus sp. AFS023182. The sequence goes on from NZ_NTRO01000047.1 coordinate 672, forward strand.
ATGAACTTGTTCATCTTTCACAACATAAATCATATTTTCCGCTAATGAAATTTCAGCCTTCATTTCTACAATGTTCTCCTTGATAATTGCCACCGGAACCACTCCTATTTGTGTTATAATTACTTTGTCGAATAATTATGTCGGGAGTGATCCCGGCTTTTTTATTTGCCTATAAATATTGCACAACAATTTTGTGTACCTACTTATATGTTACGAAAGCTTCCTCCCCTACAGTTAAAAGCATATATAATCTCAGAAAAATTCAATGTTACGTTGATAAATTTGAAAATGTATAGACAAAAGGCCCTTATCACGGTGACCCTAAAAAGAATTTTGAATTCGAATGGGATGTACAACTCTCCAAAAAAGGAATGAAGGAATGGGGGAAATATACAAAGAATGAGAAAAAATATATTAACGTTGCTCCAGATGACACAATTTCACACTAACATATTTTAGGAGGATTATTATGTTCCAACTGAGTTTATTTGTAGAATGTCAGAATAAGGACAAAGCATTGACAATATTGCATGAGTTATTAAAAAAAATAGACACCATGATTACTTCACATGATGTAAGCTCAACTGAACCTTATTGGAAGTTTGACGGTTGGTTTAAGGTTGTATGTAATATAGAAACGTCAAGAAGTACTCTTGACGTTGAGGAAGCAGCAAAAATACTTGAAAAGATATCAAATAAATGGTTGTGGGATAAGGGGAAAATTTCTGCTAGTTCTACTAGCAATAATGATGGCACAGTGTTTTTTAATGACAAAGTACGATTTTTCACTTGTTGGTTCGAAGACTTTGAATAATTTTTTGATAACCTTGATGGGCTAGATGCCTCTCAAGCTTTTATAATTTATTAGTACCTATACCTATAAACATTTAGGGGGATAGAAAACAGATTTAAAATACGAAAGTAAAGGAGATAAATTATGACAATTCATATTACAATGAATAAAGAATTTGAAGACGAGGAAATGGTTGTATATCAATTTTACCCCTCAGAATATCCAGATAAAGTTGGAAAAATGTATTTTCATAAAAAAGAACAAATGTTTCATGAAATAGATCCAGTTCCGGTAAAATCAACTGCAACAAGTGAACATTACTTTTATTGTGCATGTAGCAGAATAATGCAATGTATCAAGAGTGGTGGAGAATTCTTGGAAGAAATGGAATATGGAGTATAATGAAATAAAAAATGTATAAGTTTCATTTGCTGTTACATAGTATGTCTTACCTTTCCTGTTGTGTACTTTGTATTGTGATGAAGCATTGACACTAACCTTCGCATCGATTGTAAATCCTAATCCTGTATCTAAAGTACCAGCACNNGTGCTGGTACTTTAGATACAACACGTTTTCTTGCAATCAGATTAACTGGCTCTTTCTTTTCGAATTTGATGTAAGAAGGATTGTTATATACCCACTGATTCCCAACAAGATTTAACCATCCATCTTTTTCGCCCCACACTTTATATGACTCTGGTTTCTTTAACTGACGAATAACAGGGTAACTTCCATTTGGTCCTTTGCGAAGATTAACATTGTAACTTTCAATAACCTCACATATTTATCATAGCTGCGTTTGAATTTCTCGATTACGAGCATAATCCCACTATTTATTTAATTATATGCTGGTTTTCCCCTCTCGCATTATGTAATTTTCATATTGATCATACTGCTAAAATTTGGTGATTATTGCTTTGACAGGAAAATAAATCTATGTCATAAATATACTTAACTTGATTAATATCTTATTATAAGGTAAATTTAATGCAATATCGTTTTATGGTAATACTCATCACTCCTTGTTTATAATCGGTTTTTACAAAGCGAAAAAATTGTGTCTGCATGCACAATTTTTCTACAATAATTTTATTATAATTTATGTTAAAGGTGGTATGTATGAAGAATAAAGCTCCAGAAATTACGATTTTAAGAAGTATAGCGTGTCTAAGTGTGTTACTTATACATTCTATAACAAAAAACCCTGCAAATTTTGAGTCGGAAAGTATACTAGAACTATTCCTAGCTTATTTTCAATTATTACTTATGTATGGTACACCAATGTTTGTTTTTATATCTGAATTTGTAATAGCTTATAATTATCAAAATAAGCTACCAAATAACTTCATGTTAAAAAGAGTAAAGTTTATATTACTACCTTTTATATTTATGGGGATTTTTTATGCTATAACGTCAAATTACGAAGATGGGCTACATTCAATTTTAGTTCAAGCTACTAGAAATGTTGTATTAGGAGATTACCATGGTTATTTTATTTTAATCATATTTCAATTTTATTTTCTACATATGATCTTTAAAAAAGTAGAAAATCACTTTTCTCCTAAAACCGTTATTCTTTCCTCTTTATTTATAAACTTTATATATCTCGGTTTCTTTAATTTTATTGAACCATTTGATATACCAAGTGCCGACTATATTTGGTATCGATATTCTTGGATTCCATTTCCAGGCTGGATTGCATACTTTTTTATAGGGTATTATGCAGGTACTCACTACGAATATTTTAAATCTTGGTTAATGCAGTATTCCAAACAGATAGTTTATTCATGGGTTTTAACTGGCATGATGATAATCCTTTTTCAAAAATTCAACATTATAACTGATATTAGTTCTAAAAGAATTGATATTTTCTTATTCACAATATCTACAATACTACTATTTTTCTATATCGCTTCAAAAATAAAGCATGTACCTAGATTCCTTATATTTGTAAGTCGATATTCTTTTGGAATTTATTTACTACATCCTTTTTTACTTGACACGATAAGTAGTACTATACAAACAAAAATCCCTCAGCTAAATACAATTCTTGGTGCATTGTTTACGGATTTTTTCGTTGCTCTACTCATTCCAATTCCTATAATATATCTTTTAAATAAATTTAAACTCGGCCCATATATTGTAGGTAAGGTAGCTCCTAGCTTTAAATCAAACTTGAAAGTGTCTAACGAAAAGGTTTACACCCCAAGTCAGAAAAGCTTCTGATTTAAAATATAAAAAAACGTCTAACGAAAATGAGACAGATTATTTTATTAGGCAACTTCTTGGGCATGTGGCCCGGTATTATACCGGTACATGCCTTTTCGTTTTTCCTTAGTCCCTATAGGAGTTGCATCATTCTCAATACGTATTTTCATGTGACATACATAATAATTAACATTACCTCTTAATTAAAGCTGAATATCCCGCTATTTATTTTGTAAAACATAAAAAGCCAATGCCCCTATGAACTGCACCCCAATTATT
>NZ_NTRO01000048.1:0-15332 GCF_002560575.1 Bacillus sp. AFS023182
CGGTCGGGACCGCCATTTATACAAAGAAAAGAACGAAACAAGTTGTTTCGTATTTTTTTATTTATTTTTAAGAAAACTTATAAAGACAGTCAATCTTTCCTTAGGACAACTCCTAAGGTCTTTTTTATATGTTCAAAATGAAACAAAGTGAAAAAATCTGTATAATAAAAGACAGGGAATATTGAGAGTAAGGTAGGTGAAACCTTTGAATAGATATGAAATAAAGACAACTTCTTCTGAAGAGACTCAACATTTATCAGAAAGGTTAGGACACCTTGTTAAGGAACAAGATGTGCTTATCTTAGAAGGAGATTTAGGTGCTGGAAAGACAACGTTTACAAAAGGTCTTGCAAAAGGCCTTGGTGTGAAACGAGTTGTAAATAGCCCAACATTCAACATTATTAAAGAGTATAAAGGCAGATTACCGCTATATCATATGGACGTGTATCGTTTAGCGGAAAGTGAAGAGGATTTAGGATTTGATGAGTATTTTTATGGTGAAGGCATAACAGTAGTAGAATGGGCTCATTTAATTGAATCTTTTCTGCCAAATGAGAAATTAAAAATAAGCTTGTTCCATACAGGTGATGATACAAGGGAAATTGTGTTAGAGCCAAGTGGTGAACGTTATATTAGATTATGTGAGGAGCTATTACAAGATGAAAGTACTAGCAATTGATACTTCAAATTATGTAATGGGGGTTTCTCTTATTGATGGAAATATTGTTGTCGGAGAAATCATTACGAATTTAACAAAAAATCATTCTGTACGCCTAATGCCAGCTGTAGAACAACTTCTGAAGGAATGTAGTGTAAAACCGAAAGAGTTAGGTAAAATTGTTGTAGCGGCTGGTCCTGGATCTTATACAGGAGTTCGAATTGGTGTGACTGTTGCAAAGACATTAGCTTGGTCATTGCAAATACCGATTGTCGGCGTGTCTAGTTTAGAAGTAGTGGCTGCAAATGGGTCAAATTTCGAAGGTGTTATTTGTCCATTGTTTGATGGGCGCCGCGGACAAATTTATACAGGCTTGTATACATATAAAGAAGAGCAGTTATGTTCTATAGAAGAGGATCGAATTGTTCTTATTGTTGATTGGTTACAGATGCTAAAAGATAAAGGGCAACCTGTTTTATTTATCGGTAATGATGTAGAGCAACATAAAGAAACGATTGTAGAATATTTAGGAGACCAAGCTGTATTTGCTTCTTGTACAAAGAATAACCCAAGGCCCAGTGAATTAGCATTTTTAGGATTACAAAAAGAGGAGCAAAGTGTGCATACATTTATCCCGAGCTACCTCCGTTTAGCAGAGGCAGAAACAAAATGGCTAGAAAGTCAAAAAAAATAGGGGTTATTAAAATGGATATTACATTTAGAAAGATGACGACTGATGATATTGCTCAAATTGTAGTAATTGAAGAAGCGTCATTTGCAACTCCATGGACTGCTGATGCATTTTATCGTGAACTGACGATGAATGAATATGCACATTATGTCGTGCTAGAAAAAGATGATATGGTAATTGGATACTGTGGATTGTGGATTATTATTGATGAATCACATATTACAAACATAGCCATTTTGCCAGAATATCGTGGCCAAAAACTTGGAGATGCTTTGCTAAAGGAAGTAATGGATCAGGCAAGAGAAATGGGAGCAAAAACGATGACACTCGAAGTAAGGGTTTCAAATGAAGTAGCGAAACAGTTATACCGAAAGTATGGATTTCAAAATGGTGGGATTCGTAAACGATACTATACAGACAATTATGAAGATGGTCTTGTAATGTGGGTGAATATATAATGGAAAAAAATACGATTATACTTGGTATTGAAACGAGCTGTGATGAAACAGCTGTAGCAGTTGTTAAAAATGGAACAGAAATAATGGCAAATGTTGTCGCTTCACAAATCGAAAGCCATAAGCGTTTTGGGGGAGTTGTACCGGAAATCGCATCTCGTCATCATGTAGAACAAATTACAGTTGTATTAGAAGAAGCTTTAAAAGAAGCGAACGTTACATTTGATAATATTGATGCAATTGCTGTGACAGAAGGGCCGGGTTTAGTAGGGGCACTTCTAATTGGTGTAAATGCAGCAAAGGCAATTGCCTTTGCTCATAATATTCCTCTTGTGGGTGTTCACCATATTGCTGGGCATATTTATGCGAATCGCTTAGTAAAAGAACTACAATTCCCTTTGTTATCACTTGTTGTTTCTGGGGGACATACAGAGCTTGTTTATATGAAAGAACATGGTTCGTTTGAAGTAATTGGCGAAACAAGAGATGATGCGGCAGGAGAAGCATATGATAAGGTTGCACGTACATTATCTATGCCGTATCCAGGTGGTCCTCATATTGATCGTCTTGCGCATGAAGGACGGCCAACGATTGATTTACCACGTGCATGGCTAGAGCCGGATTCGTATGATTTTAGCTTTAGTGGATTGAAATCAGCAGTTATCAACACTGTGCATAACGCAAAACAGCGTGGAGAAGAAATCGCGCCAGAGGATTTAGCGGCTAGCTTCCAAGCGAGTGTAATAGATGTACTAGTAACGAAAGCGGTACGGGCAGCAGAGGCATATGGTGTAAAACAAGTGCTTCTTGCTGGAGGGGTTGCAGCAAATAAAGGACTTCGTGCTTCTCTAGAGGAAGAGTTTGCTAAGAAAGAGGATATTGAGCTAATTATTCCACCACTATCCTTGTGCACAGATAATGCAGCGATGATTGCAGCAGCAGGTACAATTGCATATAAGCAAGGAAAACGTACATCATTGGCTTTAAATGCAAATCCAGGATTAGATATTGAAGCATAGTTATACACATAATTAATCACAAATTGTGGATAAAGCCCATATTATCTGTTGATAATGTGGGCTTTGTTGTGAATATAAAATGTGCATAACTTTTTTATGGTCTGTGTATAATGTGGAAAAGTTATTTTTATATTTATATAATAATGGTGGATATGTGTATAAAGTTGTGGATAATACTATTAAGGTCAGACCTTCGACGATAACTCTTTGTATTGAAAATAAACAAGGTAGTTGAATAATTTTCAACTACCTTGTTTTCATCATATGAATATATAGGGCTTATACGTGTAATTCTTCCCATTCCGCCATAAATTTTTCTAATTGTTCTTGTTTTGTCTGCTTTGTTGTTGTAATTTCACTAGCTCGTTCGTAGTCAGCATATACTTCGGGTAGACAAAGTTCTTCTTCTAATGTTGCAATTTCCTCTTCTAACTTTGCGATGTTTTGTTCAATGTCTTCAATTTTCCGTATACGTTGGCGCTCCAACTTCTTACGTTCTTTTTCTTCAAGATAATTTAATTTTTCTTGAGCGATATTCTTTTGGATTGGTGTATCCTCTTCTTGTTGTTCGAATTCCGCACGCTCAATCATTTCATTTTTCTTTTCAATATAGTAGTCATAGTCACCTAAATATTCTTGTGCACCATCTGTTGATAACTCAACAACTGTAGTTGTGACACGGTTAATAAAATAACGATCATGAGAAACGAATAAAAGAGTTCCTGGATAATCAATCAAGGCATTTTCTAAAATCTCTTTACTATTTAAATCAAGATGATTTGTTGGTTCATCGAGAATCAGTAGATTAGATTTTTGCATCATCAATTTTGCTAGAGCTAATCGAGCTTTTTGGCCACCACTTAAGGAAGATACAGGTTTTAATACATCGTCCCCTGTGAATAAAAAGTTACCGAGTATAGTGCGAATTTCTTTTTCTGGTTCTAACGGGTAATCGTCCCATAGTTCGTTTAAAACACGCTTAGATGATGTTAAGTTTGCCTGTTCTTGATCATAATATCCAATAGATACATTTGAACCGAAAGAAATTTCACCGCTTAACGCCTTCAATTTATTCACAATGGATTTTAATAATGTAGATTTTCCGATACCGTTTGGACCGACTAGTGCGACACTATCCCCTCGGGTCAAACGCATATTTACATGCCCAATAATCGGTTCTTCGTCATATCCAATTGAAACATCCTTTACTTGTAATACGTCGTTTCCGCTTTGCTTTTCGATATCAAAGTGGAAGGATGCAGACTTAGAGTCACTTAATGGTCTGGTTAGTAATTCCATTCGATCTAATTGTTTCTGACGACTTTGTGCACGTTTTGTTGTAGATGCACGAGCAATGTTTTTTTGGACAAAGTCTTCTAGCTTAGCAATTTCCTCTTGTTGTTTTTCGTAACGCTTCATTTCCTGTTCATATAGTGCGGCTTTTAAGTCTAAATATTTACTGTAGTTACCAACATATCGTTTGCTTTCCTTATTAGAAATTTCATATACTTGTGTGACAAGCTTGTCTAAAAAGTAGCGATCATGAGAAACGATTAAAATAGCTCCAGGGTAGCCTTGTAAATATTGTTCAAGCCATGTTAATGTATCGATATCTAAATGGTTTGTCGGTTCGTCCAAGATGAGTAAATCTGGTTTGGTTAATAGTAGTTTCCCAAGAGCAAGTCTTGTTTTTTGGCCACCACTTAACGTAGAAATCGTTGTTTGATGTGTTTCAACTGGAAAACCGAGTCCACTCAAAATGGAGCGAATATCAGCTTCATATTGATAACCGCCTTGATCTTTGTAGTCTAACTGCAATTGATCATAATCAGCGAGTAATCTTTCGTACGAAGTAGCATTTGAAAAGTTCTCTTCTTTACCCATCTCCTGTTCTAACCTTCGAAGTTTTGTCTCCATTTGCTGTAGATGTGTAAAGACAGTGAGCATTTCATCCCAAATTGTTAAGGAAGTTTCAAGACCGGTATTTTGAGCCAAATAACCAATTGAAACATCTTTTGGTTTTATCATTTCACCGCCATCATGAGATAACTCTCCAGCGATTATTTTTAACAATGTAGATTTTCCAGCACCATTTCGACCAACGAGTGCAATGCGATCTCTTGTTTGAACCTCCAATTTAATGTTTGCAAGAATTGTTTCAGCACCGTATAATTTTGAAAGCCCATTCACTTGTAATAAAATCAATGTTTTCACCTCAAATAATTTCTTAACTTTGCCATGTTTATATTTTTCAATCATACTAAAAATAGTGTATAGTTTAAAATAAAGAGAGAAGTCTTCTCTCTATTATACAAGGAAAGTCATAAGTGCTAAACTTCTGTATTTGTTTCAATCATATGAACAAAGATAGGAAGAGAGGAGAGGTTACATGGATCAGCAAAAGATTCCACAGGCCACTGCCAAACGATTGCCTCTATACTATCGATTTATCCAAAACTTATCTCTTTCCGGTAAGCAACGTGTTTCATCAGCGGAATTGAGTGAAGCTGTCAAAGTAGACTCAGCAACGATTCGAAGAGACTTTTCATATTTTGGAGCGTTAGGAAAAAAGGGGTACGGATATAATGTGAATTATTTACTATCATTTTTCCGTGAAACGCTCGATCAAGATGATATAACACGTGTAGCACTTATTGGAGTAGGTAATTTAGGGACCGCTTTCTTACATTACAATTTCACGAAAAATAATAATACAAAGATTGAAATGGCTTTTGATGTCAATGAAGAGAAAGTTGGAAAAGAAATCGGAGGAATTCCTGTATATCATTTAGATGAATTAGAAGAGCATCTAACAAGTGATATACAAGTGGCAATATTAACAGTACCTGCTACCGTTGCACAAGCTGTAGCAGATCGATTGGCCGAAACAAATATACACGGAATTTTAAATTTTACACCAGCACGATTAAATGTTTCAGAAAATATAAGAATTCATCATATTGATTTAGCTGTAGAATTACAAACACTAGTTTATTTTTTGAAAAATTATCCACAATAAAACGCAGAGGGNNCCCTCTGCGTTTTATTGTGGCTTTTTCTTTGTAAATTTGACTAAGATAAGTCGAAGCGCTAAATTAAAGTCGATTGTTGCCATAGCAGCAAACAGCAGTGTCCCAAAGTTCCAGATTGTATCTGTAACGTTCGTAATTGCGAAACGTATAAAGACGCACCCAAGAAGGAAATACAGTGCTGCCATGAACAATGGTGAATTTCTCATATTTAAAATCCTCCGATAAATCCTTGCATTTTTTCTGCTTCTTTAATCATTTCCTGTATTTGTTCGTTACTTATCATAACTTGAGCTAATGCAACCATCGTATTCATTGCAACATGTGCCATAATAGGAACGATAATGCGTTTTGTTTTTACATATAAAAAGGCGAATACAAGCCCCATAGCAGTGTATACCAATAGATGTGTAAAATCAAAGTGAATTGCTGCGAATACAAGTGAGCTAATAATAGCAGCGATAAAGAAGTTGAATCTCTTATACAATGTACCAAATAAAATTTTTCTAAAGACAATTTCCTCTAAAATGGGCCCCATTATCGATATAACAATAAGGAACCAAGGAGTAGTTCTTGCAATTTCCATTAAGCGAGCTGTGTTTTCAGAACCAGGTTTAATGCCTAATAAACGCATTTCGATTGTGCCTGCAATTGTTTGAGAAAAGAAAGCTAAAAAGAAACCAATAAAAACCCAACCAATTGTGGCAGGAACACTGGAACGTGTTGTGTCGAAACGGCTTTCGCGAATATCTGTTCGCAATAGCCAAAGGACAACACATAGCGCAATGAAAAAGCTAATAATTGCCCAATGACCAGTCATGATTTGTATTTTTTCATCTCGTGTTAAACCGCTATTATTATAAAATCCGGTTTTTGCAAGAAGCGGTAATCCGATGATACCTGATAATTGCATCAGAATATATGTAACTATAATCCACCAATATTGTTTTTTCAAATTGGTTAACCATCCTTTCTAACTCTAGTTTATGAGATAAGGCAGGATAACATGTAAGTATCCAGCCATGGATACATAATAACGGTCTCTATTATTATTTTTTTGTAAATCTTTCATCGAAAGTGAAATAGGAGACAGGAAAAAGCTGTACCTATAGAGAAAATAACTTATGGCATCTTTCATATTGTAACATACGGTAAGTGGAAAAGCTGATTCATATACAAAAGGCTTTTTGAGAATTATTTCTGTTATTGTTGCATAGAAAAAGTTTATATCACAATTTGCGAAAAAATTATGATTTTTTTACTTGCAAAAGAAAATTAGATTATTTATTATTATAAGTGTGTTAGCACTCGGGGAACTTGAGTGCTAATAAAGAAAATTTACATAGACAAATGAGGAGGTAATTGTTCATGCTAAAGCCATTAGGTGATCGCGTTGTAATTGAGCTTGTTCAAGCGGAAGAAAAAACAGCAAGTGGTATTGTATTACCAGACACTGCAAAAGAAAAACCACAAGAGGGTAAAGTTATTGCAGTAGGTACTGGTCGAGTGCTTGAAAATGGTGAGCGTGTTGCTTTAGAGGTAGCAGCAGGTGATCTTATCATCTTCTCAAAATATGCAGGTACTGAAGTGAAATATGAAGGTACAGACTACTTGATTTTACGTGAAAGTGACATTTTAGCAGTTATCGGTTAATTATATACATTTTAAAAATCCAAGGGGGTCAAATATTATGGCAAAAGATATTAAATTTAGTGAAGAAGCACGTCGTTCGATGCTTCGCGGTGTCGACACTCTTGCAAACGCAGTAAAAGTAACGCTTGGACCAAAAGGTCGTAACGTAGTACTTGAGAAAAAATTCGGTTCACCACTTATTACAAATGATGGTGTAACAATCGCAAAAGAAATCGAATTAGAAGATGCATTCGAAAACATGGGTGCAAAATTAGTAGCAGAAGTTGCTAGCAAAACAAACGATGTAGCTGGTGACGGAACAACAACTGCAACTGTATTAGCACAAGCTATGATTCGTGAAGGTTTAAAAAACGTAACAGCTGGTGCAAACCCAATGGGTCTTCGTAAAGGTATCGAAAAAGCTGTTGTTGCAGCAGTAGAAGAATTAAAAATGATTTCTAAACCAATCGAAGGTAAATCTTCTATCGCGCAAGTAGCTGCTATTTCTGCTGCTGACGAAGAAGTAGGTAAATTAATTGCTGAAGCAATGGAACGCGTTGGTAACGACGGCGTTATTACATTAGAAGAATCTAAAGGATTCACAACAGAATTAGATGTAGTAGAAGGTATGCAATTTGATCGTGGATATGCATCTCCTTACATGATTACTGATTCTGACAAAATGGAAGCAGTACTTGATAACCCATACATCTTAATCACTGACAAAAAGATTTCTAACATTCAAGAAATCTTACCAGTATTAGAGCAAGTGGTACAACAAGGTAAACCACTTCTTATCATTGCTGAAGATGTAGAAGGCGAAGCATTAGCTACATTAGTAGTGAACAAACTACGTGGTACATTCAATGTAGTAGCTGTTAAAGCTCCTGGATTTGGTGACCGTCGTAAAGCAATGCTAGAAGATATTGCGATTTTAACTGGTGGTGAAGTAATCACTGAAGAGTTAGGACGCGACTTAAAATCTGCTACAGTTGCATCTTTAGGACGCGCTGGCAAAGTGGTTGTAACGAAAGAAAATACAACTGTAGTTGAAGGTATAGGTAACACTGAACAAATCGAAGCTCGCATCGGTCAAATCCGTGCACAATTAGAAGAAACTACTTCTGAATTCGATCGTGAAAAATTACAAGAGCGCCTTGCTAAGCTTGCAGGTGGCGTAGCAGTAATTAAAGTAGGTGCAGCAACTGAAACTGAGTTAAAAGAGCGTAAACTTCGTATTGAAGATGCACTTAACTCAACTCGTGCAGCAGTAGAAGAAGGTATTGTTGCAGGTGGTGGTACTTCACTTATGAACGTATACACGAAAGTAGCTGCTATTTCAGCTGAAGGTGACGAAGCAACAGGTATCAACATTGTACTCCGTGCATTAGAAGAGCCAGTTCGTCAAATCGCAATCAACGCTGGTCTAGAAGGATCTGTTGTTGTAGAACGTTTAAAAGGCGAAAAAGTAGGCGTTGGTTTCAACGCAGCAACTGGCGAATGGGTAAACATGCTTGAGTCTGGTATCGTAGACCCAGCAAAAGTAACTCGTTCTGCACTTCAAAACGCAGCATCTGTTGCAGCAATGTTCTTAACAACTGAAGCAGTAGTTGCTGACAAGCCAGAACCAAATGCACCAGCAATGCCTGACATGGGCGGCATGGGCATGGGCGGTATGGGCGGCATGATGTAATTTCATCCGCTGGCAGAAAATCCATCTCTATTTAGAGGTGGATTTTTTGTTGTACACAGAAGAAAAATGATAGTAATAAAAACTTTATCGCAATGAGAAAATAATTTCTGTAGAATTTTGTCGCTTTCTCTCTTGACCGTATTGATACTTCATTGTTAGAATCTAGGAAGATAATATAAAACGAATCCTTCATATATCCTCAATGATATGGTTTGAGAGTCTCTACCGGGTTACCGTAAACAACCTGACTATGAAGGCAGTGTGTCTTATATTTATAAAGAGCGGAAGACTATCTTTATAAAGCCAGACCTCTGCCTTTTCTTTGTTATGAGACTGAGGGCGGAGGACTGGCTTTTTTTATTATATTGGTAATGCTTTTTGCCAAATTGGTAAAAATATTTATATACAGAACTAACGTTGGGGTGATTATTTTGAAAAAACAGCACGATACGATTATCGTTTTAGATTTTGGGAGTCAGTACAATCAGTTAATTGCACGTCGAATTCGTGAGTTCGGTGTATACAGTGAACTTCATCCACATACAATTACTGCAGAAGAAATTAAAGCAATGAATCCAAAAGGGATTATTTTCTCTGGTGGACCGAACAGTGTATATGGTGAAAATGCATTCCACTGTGATGAAAAAATCTTTGAACTAGGCTTACCGATCTTTGGTATTTGCTACGGTATGCAGCTTATGACAAAACACTTTGGTGGAAAAGTAGAGCGTGCAAACCATCGTGAGTACGGAAAAGCAGTTCTTAAAGTAGAGAATGAATCAAAATTATATACGAATCTTCCGGAAGAGCAAGTTGTATGGATGAGTCATGGTGACTTAGTAACTGGCTTACCAGAAGGATTCGTAGTAGACGCAACAAGTGAGTCTTGTCCAATTGCTGGTATGAGCAATGAAGCGCAAAACTTATACGGTGTACAATTCCATCCAGAAGTACGTCACTCTGAGCACGGTAATGATTTAATTAAAAACTTCGTATTCGGCGCGTGTGGTTGCTCTGAAGGTTGGAACATGGAGAACTTTATCGAAGTGGAATTAGAGAAAATCCGTGAAACTGTTGGCGATAAAAAAGTACTATGCGCACTTAGTGGCGGTGTAGATTCTTCTGTTGTAGCAGTATTAATTCATAAAGCGATCGGTGATCAATTAACATGTATTTTCGTTGACCACGGTTTACTTCGTAAAGGTGAAGCGGAAGGCGTTATGAAAACATTTAGCGAAGGCTTCCATATGAACGTTATTAAAGTGGATGCGAAAGAACGCTTTATGAGCAAGCTAAAAGGTGTAGAAGATCCAGAACAAAAACGTAAAATCATTGGTAACGAGTTTATCTATGTATTTGATGATGAAGCATCAAAGCTACAAGGAATGGACTTCTTAGCACAAGGTACACTGTACACTGACATCGTTGAAAGTGGTACAGCAACTGCACAAACAATTAAGTCTCATCATAATGTTGGTGGACTTCCAGAAGACATGCAGTTCAAATTAATTGAGCCTTTAAACACTTTATTTAAAGATGAAGTACGTGTATTAGGATCAGAACTAGGAATTCCTGATGAAATCGTATGGCGTCAACCGTTCCCAGGTCCAGGACTTGGTATCCGTGTATTAGGTGAAATTACAGAAGAGAAATTAGAAATTGTTCGTGAATCTGATGCGATTTTACGTGAAGAAATTATAAAAGCAGGCTTAGACCGTGAAATTTGGCAATACTTCACTGCACTTCCAGGTATGCGTAGTGTAGGTGTTATGGGTGACGAACGTACTTACGATTACACGGTAGGTATCCGTGCAGTAACATCTATCGATGGTATGACAGCGGACTGGGCACGTATCCCTTGGGATGTATTAGAGAAAATTTCTGTACGTATCGTAAACGAAGTAAAACACGTTAACCGTATCGTGTATGATGTAACGAGTAAGCCACCAGCAACAATCGAGTGGGAATAATATAAAATCCGTTTTTCTGAAAAGGATCCATCTATAACTTATGTAGATGGGTCTTTTTTTGTGATTTAACACGAACAAAAATGTAAGTTTGTTAAAAAACGTTCGTTTTTAAATTGACATATGCCTGTATGTGAGTTAATATGATTATGTAATTAATACAAAAAATGAATATTACAGCCGTCGTATAATATCGGGGATATGGCCCGAAAGTTTCTACCTAGCTACCGTAAATGGCTTGACTACGAGGCGTTTTAATAAAGGTAAGGGGAATCCTGCCTTTGTTTACAGAACGCTTCCATGTATACGCAATGGAAGCCTTTTTTATTTTCATAGATAAAAGAGGGCTAGGGAGGATTACGACGAGTAATCATATAACGGGGGAAACGTAGAATGAAACGTTATTTTCAGTTCGATGAGCTCGGTACGAATTACAAAACAGAGTTCATTGCAGGGTTAACGACATTTTTATCTATGGCTTATGTACTTTTTGTCAATCCTGCTACACTATCACTGGGAAACATTAAAGGATTACCAGCAGGAACAGGAATGGATCCAGGAGCGGTCTTTGTTGCTACTGCGTTAGCAGCGGCGATTGGGTCACTGATTATGGGGATTTTTGCAAAGTATCCAATTGCTTTAGCACCAGGAATGGGAATCAATGCATTCTTTGCTTACACAGCGGTGTTAACGATGGGGATTCCATGGCAAACAGCGATTGCCGGAACGTTAATGTCAGGTATTATCTTTATTATTCTTACTGCTTCGGGTCTTCGTGAAAAAATTATTAATGCGATTCCGTCGGAGTTGAAATTCGCGGTAGCAGCAGGTATTGGCTTGTTTATTGCTTTTCTTGGTTTTCAAAATGCTGGAATTATAGTGAAGAATGATGCTGTTCTTGTTGGATTGGGGGATTTAACAAAAGGCACAACATTGCTTTCTATTTTCGGTGTAGTGATTACAATTATCTTCATGATTAAAAAAATCAATGGTGCAGTTTTCTATGGGATGATTCTTACAGCAATATTAGGTGTAGCTACAGGATTGATTGATACACCAAAAGCTGTTATTGGTGCGATTCCAAGTTTAGAACCAACATTTGGTGTAGCGCTAAATCACTTCGGCGATATCTTCACTGTTCAAATGGCAATTGTTATTATAACGTTCTTCTTCATTGATTTCTTTGATACAGCGGGTACACTTGTAGCAGTTGCGAATCAAGCGGGATTAATGAAGGATAACAAATTACCACGTGCGGGAAAAGCGTTATTTGCAGATGCGATTGCGACCGTTATTGGTGCAATTCTTGGTACATCTACGACAACGTCTTACATTGAATCGTCTGCAGGGGTAGCAGCAGGAGGGCGTTCAGGATTTACAGCAGTTGTAACAGCGGGATTTTTCTTGCTAGCACTATTCTTTTCACCATTACTAAGTGTCGTAACAGCGGCTGTAACGGCACCGGCTTTAATTATTGTAGGGATTTTGATGGTTTCATCTTTAGGGGAAATTGATTGGAAGAAATTTGAGATTGCAGTACCGGCATTCTTTACGATTATTTCCATGCCACTTACGTATAGTATTGCAACGGGAATTGCAATTGGATTCATTTTCTATCCAATTACAATGGTTGTAAGTGGGCGCCGTAAAGAAGTTCATCCAATCATGCATGTAATGGGAGTATTGTTTGTACTATATTTCATCTACGTTCGTAAATAAAGGGGTTTTAAAAGGTCTAGACTAAGGGGAGTCTAGACCTTTTTTGCATCTTCAGAAAATCTTAAGGATTTCGTTCCGTTTTTCTTCAGAAGTTTTCTTATAATAAGGAATAGAGAGTTTAAAAGTTTTGGGGGGCGATATTGTGGGGCAAGAAACAATACTTGTTGTAGATGATGAAAAAGAAATTAGGGATTTAATTACAATTTACTTAAAAAATGAAGGATATAAAGTATTGCAAGCTGGGGATGGAACAGAAGGATTAGATATATTAGAGAAGAATGAAGTGCATTTAGTTGTGTTAGATATTATGATGCCAAAAATTGATGGGATTCATATGTGTATGAAAGTAAGAGAAGCGAAAGAGATGCCGATTATTATGTTGTCTGCGAAAACGCAAGATATGGATAAAATTTTAGGGTTAACAACAGGGGCGGATGATTATGTAACAAAACCTTTTAATCCGCTAGAATTGATAGCGAGAATTAAATCGCAGCTTCGCCGATATATGAAAATGAATGGATTTATTGTTCAAAATGAAAGCGAGATTGAACTTGGAGATATGAAGATAAATGTAGCAACACATGAAGTGAAAGTTATGGATGAAGAGGTGAAATTAACACCACGAGAGTTTTCTATCTTAGAGTTACTAGCGCGTAATTCAGGTATAGTCTTTAGTGCAGAGCAAATTTATGAAAATGTTTGGAATGAAAGATCCTTTCAATCTGATAATACGGTAATGGTACATATTCGAAAAATCCGTGAGAAGATCGAAGAGAATCCAAGAAAACCGCGTTATATTAAAACGGTGTGGGGAGTGGGGTATAAGATTGAAAAAGATATTTAAGCCGTTTACCTATGTATATAAGAAAATAAGAGGATTGATTGAAAGGATAGTAAAGAGTGTTCGGCGGAGCATACGAATCCAGCTTATTACTACTTTTACTGCTTGTGCGTTATTAGGAGTTTTGTCATCAAAAGCAGCAACCCCATTTTTTGAGAATGCGAATCGAGAAGCAACAATTGATTATAGGGTCGGGATGGAGCAAATTAATCGCGAAGCTCAAAATACAGCAGAAATGATGATGACTGACAATAAGATGGATGCTGTGCAAGATATGATAGAGGCTGAGAATCAACAAATAGAAGCGGGAAGAAAAGCTTTAAAAGTACTAATTACGGATGAGAACGGGAAGGTATTATATAAAACGAAGCAGGCGCAAGAGGAACAAATTAATTTGCATAATACAATTCGTAATGCTGCATCATTTGCTATTAACAACTCAAATTATAACTTTGAAAGTGCGAGAAAAGAATTTATAGCTTTTTCACCAATCACAATTGAAGATAAGAATTTATATATGTTTGTAAGTGGGATTCCTGAAGGAGAGGTGGTATATGAAACACAAGAAGGGCCGTTTCCATTTTTTATTGGTGTACTTGTATTTATTTTCTCTTTCTTCTACATAACAAAGAGAAAGATGAAGCGAATTGAAGCGATGGCACAAGGAGTAAAAGAAATAGAAAAGGGGAATTTGGCTTACCGTATTGAGAAAAAGGGAGAAGATGAGATTGCTGCATTGACAGAGAATATTAATAATATGGCAGAGGAACTCATGATTAATATTGAAAAAGAGCGTAAATTAGAAAAACAAAAAAACGAACTCATTACAAATGTATCGCATGATTTACGGACACCACTTACTTCTATTATGGGGTATTTACGATTGCTTCGTGATTCTAAATATGAAAGTAAAGAACAACATGACGAATATATGAGAATCGCTTTTGCGAAATCAGAGCAGTTGAAGAATTTAATAGAAGATTTATTCGAGTATACAAAACTAACGAATGAAAATATTGTATTAGAAAAACAGGAAGTGTGTATGAATGAACTCCTTGATCAATTAATAGAAGAATTGGTCCCGCAGGCAGAAGAACATGGTCTTGTATTTATTAAAAAGTTTCCTGAAGAACGTGCATATGCTGCAGTTGATTCAGAGAAGATCGTTCGTGTGTTTGAAAATTTATTAATGAATGCTATTAAATATAGTAAGGATAATGGGGAGATTAAAGTTTCTCTTGAAAGACAACGCCGTACTATTCAAATCTCTGTTGCAAATTATAGCGAAGAGTTTACGAGAGAAGAATTAGGGAACTTATTTGAACGCTTTTATAAGAAAGATCAATCTAGAAGTAGAGTAACAGAAGGATCAGGTCTTGGACTTGCGATTGCAAAAAGTATTGTAGAACTTCAGGACGGAGAAATTCGAGCTGAATACGGAGATGGAGTGATTCAGTTTATTGTTTCATTACCAATTATAGAAGGAAAGTAAAAAAGATGGTTTTATGGAAAGAAGGCTTACTTAATAGAAAGTAAGTCTTTTTTATATTTTTTTAAAAAAACATATTGACGGTTATATAAATGAAGTGTAATATTATACGAGTCGCCGATAGCAACAACGCAAAACG
>NZ_NTRO01000049.1:0-23415 GCF_002560575.1 Bacillus sp. AFS023182
GCATTCCGACAAAAAACTGGCGGAAATCGCCTTGTATTCAATTGTCCCAAAAATAATCGTTTTTGGAACTCGAACTCCAGATAAGTAAATTGAAGATTAATTTCTTTAATTTCACTTAATCAAAAAAATTGATTTATTAGTTGCGTTATAAAAGAAACTTCACATATACTATTATTAATATCAAAAAAACTTGATGAAAGGAAGGGAATTATAAAGATGCAATCACAACAGTTCCAGCAATATGAAAAAAAATTCAAGGCATTAGCTGATCAAAGACGTTTGGAGATTATGTACGAGCTCTGCCAACGAGGGAAAACATGTGTATGTGATTTAACAGAGATATTCGAAATGCCTCAATCAAAGCTATCTTATCACCTGAAAATTTTATTAGATGCAGGATTAATCATAAAAGAAATAAAGGGAACATGGAGTTATTATGATTTAAATGATAAAGAAGTAGAAAGTTTACTTTCAGAAGAGTTGTGTTGTGTTTTTAGAAAAACTGGAAAAGGTAGCTGTTGCTAGTTTTTCGCATCCTTTATATCAATTTTTTTTGATTTAATAAAAGCGATAAGGAGGAGTTAGTTATGAAATATGTACACGTAGGAATCAATGTTATAAATTTAGAGAAGTCAGTCGAGTTTTATGAAAAAGTATTTGGTGTATCACCAGTTAAAGTGAAAATCGATTATGCAAAGTTCTTATTAGAAATTCCAGGACTTAACTTCACGCTCAATGTAAAAGATGAAGTTAAGGGAAATCAGGTGAACCATTTTGGTTTTCAAGTGGAAACAGCTGAGGAAATTACAACTCATAAAGAAAGATTAGAAAAAGAAGGATTCTTTGCCCGTGATGAGATGAATACAACTTGTTGTTATGCAGTACAAGATAAATTTTGGATAACAGATCCGGATGGTAACGAGTGGGAGTTCTTTTATACAAAAGCAGATAGTGCTGTCCATAAAATTGAAGATACACAATGTTGCACGACTCCTAATGGAGTGGAAGAAAATTCTTGCTGTTAATAGAGGAAGGAAAATAAAATGAAACACTTATCTTTTCTAGATCGATATTTAACACTATGGATTTTTCTTGCAATGGCTGTTGGTATTGGTTTGGGATTTGCATTACCTGGATTAGCAGATGGACTTAATAACCTGCAAGTCGGAACGACTTCAGTACCACTTGCGATTGGCCTCATCTTAATGATGTATCCACCATTGGCGAAAGTACGATATGAAGAAATGGGCAGAGTTTTTAAAGATGTAAAGGTTTTAATCCTATCTTTAGTACAAAACTGGATTATTGGACCTGTTCTCATGTTTGTACTAGCAATTATATTTCTTCCTGATAAGCCAGAATACATGGTTGGACTCATTATGATTGGTTTAGCTCGTTGTATTGCCATGGTCATTGTATGGAATGATCTTGCAGAAGGTGATACAGAATATGCAGCCGGCCTTGTGGCATTTAACTCTGTATTTCAAATGATTTTCTTCCCTGTATACGCCTATGTGTTTGTAACAGTCATTCCTGAATGGCTCGGTATACAAGGAGCTGTCGTGAGTATCACAATGACAGAAGTAGCTAAATCAGTGTTTATATATTTAGGTATTCCCTTCTTATCTGGCATGTTAACACGTTTGATATTAGTGAAGTTAAAAGGAAAACCGTGGTATGAAAAAGTCTTTATCCCTAAGATTAGTCCAATTACGCTAATTGCACTATTATTTACGATTATCATCATGTTCTCTTTAAAAGGAGAAATGATTGTCAGTGTACCATTAGATGTAGTAAGAATAGCTATTCCATTACTAATATACTTCATTGTAATGTTTTTTGTTTCTTTCTTTATGGGGAGAAAAATCGGTGCTAATTATCAGGTTACAACAACACTTGCATTTACCGCAGGAAGTAATAACTTTGAACTAGCTATTGCAGTGGCAGTTGGAGTATTTGGTATCCATTCTGGTGCAGCATTCGCAGCCGTTATCGGCCCTCTAGTAGAAGTACCTGTTATGATTGCCCTTGTAAATGTGGCTTTCTGGTTTAAACGTAAGTACTTTAATAATTAACAATAATAAATTTTACAACCAAGGTGGAAAACAACATGGAAAATAAAAAAACAATTTACTTTTTATGCACAGGAAACTCATGTCGAAGCCAAATAGCTGAAGGATGGGGAAAACATTATTTAGGTGAAAAGTGGAATGTATATTCTGCAGGTATTGAAGCTCATGGAGTCAATCCAAATGCTATCAAAGCCATGAATGAAGTAAATATCGACATAACAAATCAAACATCAGATATCATTGATTCACATATCTTAAGCAATGCTGATTTAGTAGTAACCCTTTGTAGTCATGCTGATTCTGTTTGTCCAGCTACACCGCTACATGTTCCTCGTGTTCATTGGGGATTTGATGATCCAGCTGGAAAGGAATGGTCTGAATTTCAACGTGTCCGTGATGAAATTCAATCTCGTATTAAGGAATTTGCTGAAACCGGTAAATAATAATCCTTTAATTATTAAAATCTCGTACTCAAGCAAAAAAGCCGATTATTCCTTTAACGTACAGGAAATCGGCTTTTTTTCTTCCATAAAATGTCTTAGCGTGGGTTTTATGTCATTTAGTTGGCGGGACTCCAAAAAGATCGTGTAAAGGATTTTCAATTATTGCCTTATATAAAGAAAAAAATAAAAAAAATATTTCTTCCTAATTTATTCTTTTCTATAGAATTTTTAATATTTACAGGTGGTTGGTTTCTTTTTATTTCATGGTAAATTTAATATGTATAGGGTCTCCTTACATGCCCATAAACTTAAGAGCATTAACTATCGTTACCTCAATTATATCATTTTCGTTTATAAAGGTGTTCGTTAAAAATAAACGTTTATAAAATACCTTGTATAAAATTTATAAACTTGATATTTCAATGTTTCATAGAACTGGACCTAATGTTTGTAAAGGTATACCTTTACAAACTGTTGGTAGTTTTCAAGGAACTTATTATAGTTAATCTTTTGATCATTTATAGAAAGATACTTTTAAGTATATTTAATTTATATAATAATGAAGATACCATGAATGAAATGTTGCTAAGAGTATTTTTGAACTGCATAAGTGGCCAATCTCTGCTGAAAATAATGAACTAAGGGCAAGATTTAAAATAAGATTACAAAAAGAAGAGAGCTTAAAAATTTAATAAAAATTTTATATTTGCCCTACTTTTTATTTAATTAATTTTCTTTATCCTATACATATGTTGGGGTAGGATAAAGAAATGAAAAAGTGGTCTTTTTATTTTTGGCACAGTATGTGTTGGAATACCGTCTGGTGTTGCTTGTTATTTGTTTAAAGATACTTTAGTCCAAACTAGATTAGATGAGATAGGTTCATTTATAATGGATCTACATTTTCAATGGAAGAAAAAAAGAAAATATTAAAATAAAGTTAGTAAGGTATTTAAAAATATTTTTTATTAGGGACATTTTTCGCTTCCCTCCTAAAAATGATAAGATTTCTATGTGGAAACGTGAAATTGTAGAGACTGGTGCAACATGCATAGCCATTCAAAAAAATACTAAAAGAAATTTGTCTCCTTGGGGGAATAAGAGTACTTTAAACTATCTCCAGAAAGGATGAATTACACATTAGTACTTTTGAAGATGGTATAAATAGAGCAATCAAATTTTAAATTGGAATATATGAAAGTGAAAGGAGAGGGAGAATAAAATGAAACCGATTTCGATTTTAATAGCTGATGATGACTTGGAGATAGCTGAATTAATTGGGATACATTTAAAAAAAGAAGGATACCAGGTTGTGAAAGCAACTGATGGAGAAGAGGCAATTCGAATTATTCAATCGGAGCCAATCGATTTAGTCGTGTTAGATATAATGATGCCAAAAATGGATGGTTATGAAGTGACGCGTCAAATCCGTGCCAAACATCATATGCCGATCATTTTTTTAAGCGCAAAAACATCTGATTTTGATAAAGTGACAGGTCTTGTACTAGGCGCGGATGATTATATAACGAAACCTTTTACACCAATTGAATTAGTTGCGCGTGTAAATGCACAACTTCGTCGATTTCTTACGTTAAATCAACCGAAAGTAGAGGAGAATAAATCCGTTTTAGAAGCAGGCGGCGTTGTTATTGATTTTGAGAAACGAACGGTACATGTATACGGAGAGCAAATTGAATTAACCCCAAAAGAGTTTGATATTTTATATTTATTAGCGAGTCATCCGAAGAAAGTATTTAGTGTTGAAAATATTTTTCAGCAAGTATGGGCAGATGATTATTACGAAGGCGGAAGTACAGTTACAGTGCATATTCGTACTTTACGAAAAAAACTTGGAGAAGATAAAAGAAAGAATAAGTTAATAAAAACGGTATGGGGGGTAGGCTATACTTTCAATGGCTAAAATGATGAGAAGCTTTCGTTTTAAAATGATTGCCTTGTTTGCGCTCAGTACGGTATTAGCAGCTGGCGTAACATATATGGTTTATACAGGATTACTTTGTTACAGAACATATGTACTCCATATAGATCCTTTAGTGCAATTTAGGGCAACAGGAAGAGCATTTGGAGTATTTGGAAATATTAATTTTTTGATTTTCTTGATCCTACTATCTATTTTATTCTTTTTCTTTTTAACAAAGCCATACTTAAAGTATTTTGATGAAATTTCTAACGGTATTCATTATCTCGCTAACGGTGATTTTACAAATAAAGTTCCTATTTCATCAAATGATGAATTCGGAGATATTGCACGTGAAATTAATATAGCGAGTGAAAAGTTAAAAGAGGCGGTTGAAAGAGGTGACTTTGCAGAAAGTAGTAAAGATCAGCTAGTTGTTAACTTAGCTCATGATTTAAGAACGCCATTAACATCTGTTTTAGGTTATTTAGATTTAATTCTTAAAGATGAGAATTTGACGAGGGAACAGATTAAACGTTTTTCTACGATTGCATTTATGAAATCGCAGCGACTTGAAAGTTTAATTGATGAGTTATTTGAAATTACGCGAATGAATTATGGCATGCTAAAGTTAGATAAAAAAATAATTAATATAAGTGAGATGCTTATACAGTTAGATGAGGAATTGTATCCATTATTAGAGAAGCATCATTTAGAAGCTAGATTGAATGTTGATCCTCATTTATATATTAACGGTGACGGGAATTTGTTAGCTCGAGTATTTGAAAATCTTTTAACAAATGCGGTTCGATACGGAAATACAGGACAATTTGTTGATATGAATGGATATATTGAAGATGGAGACGTCGTTGTACAGATTGTTAATTATGGAGATAGCATCCCTGAAGAAGAATTACCCTATCTTTTCGATATGTTTTATACGGGTGATAAAGCGAGAACAGAGCAGAAAAACAGTACAGGTCTTGGGTTATTTATTGCTAAAAATATTGTTGAGCAGCATAATGGGACGATTTCTGCTGAAAGTAATGTAATCAGAACAATATTTGAAGTGAGATTGCCAAAAGAAGAGAATTCAAAAATTTAATAAATATTTAATTTTTACCCTACTTTTTATTTAATTAATTTCTTCTATCCTATACGTATGTTGGGTCAAGGAGGAGTTAGAAATAAAAAGTGGGGCTTTTTATATTGCGCACAGTATGCGCTGGGCTTTATATAACACGATGTTTTTAAAAAGGATATGTTTATATTTTGAAATCTAATTTATATATAATTCCCGAAAAAATGAACTAATTACACAAAAAGGATTAATGGTTTCCAAAAATAAAATATAGGAAAAAGTGAGGATAATATGAAAAAAGTAAATAAAGTAGTCATCGTTGGTGTGTTAACAATTGGTATAGGAGTTGGGGCGTATATGACGTTTGCTGGAGAATCTGAACCAGTTATGACCTATAAAGTATATCAAGTGACAGAAAAACAAATAGAGAATCATCAAAAATTTGGCGGCGAAGTTATTCCGAATGGTATAGAAACAATTTCATTCGATCCGACAAAAGGTACGTATGAGTTAGCTGTTAAAAAAGGTGATGAAGTAAAAAAAGGACAGCTCCTTTTTAAATATAATGATCCTATCGCAAAACAGGGCGTAACGGAAGCAGAAATGCAAAAGAAAATTGCACAAAAAGAAGTAACATTACATCAAAAACAAATTGATGTAGCAAAACAGAAATTACAAAAAGATAAAAATGCTGGTCTTCCTCAAGAAGCATTAAAAGCATCAGAAATTGAAGTTCAACAATTAGAATCACAACTTGAAATGAAAAAATTTGAAGTAGAAAAAGCTGATGAAATGATTAATGCTGCAAAAGAGAAATTAAACACGCTTTCTGTAACAAGCCCTGTTGATGGTGTAATTGATGACATTGTGAAAAATGCCGATGAAAAAACAGGTATGAGCGGTATTACACTTCGTCACGCTGGCCCGTTTAAAGTGAAAGGTCAGCTATCTGAATATGAGCTTGCTAGCGTAAAAGTTGGGCAAGAAGTAACCGTTTCAGCAAAAACTGTTGCTGGTAAGACTTGGACAGGAAAAGTAACAGAGATTGGTTCTACACCATTAAAGAGTATGGATGAAAACAAAACTGTTTCTAATTATCCATTCACTGTCACATTAGATAATAGTGAAGGATTACAAAACGGTTTCCACGTATACGTAACAAATAAATTTGGCGAAGCAACAGCTAGCACAATTGTTCCGAAAAGTAGCATCGTGAAAAAAGGTGATAAAACGGTTGTTTACGTAGTAAAAGACGGAAAAGCAAAAGAACAAGCTGTTAAGGTTGAATC
Organism: Bacillus sp. AFS023182; assembly: GCF_002560575.1. NCBI lineage: Bacteria > Bacillati > Bacillota > Bacilli > Caryophanales > Bacillaceae > Bacillus > Bacillus sp. AFS023182. The sequence goes on from NZ_NTRO01000049.1 coordinate 6,804, forward strand.
TGAAACGGGTAGTGAAGCAAAAGTTTCAGGAGTGAAAAAAGGAGAGCAAATTATCTCTGCACCTACCGTAAACCTAAAAGACGGTATGGAGGTTGTCGCTCAATGATTAACTTACAAGGAATCACAAAATCTTTTCAAAATGGTGCAGAACCCATTCGAATTTTACACGGAATTGATGTAACTCTGAATCAGGGAGATTTCACCTCTATCATGGGACCGTCTGGTTCTGGTAAATCTACATTAATGAATATTATCGGTTGCTTAGATAAGCCCACGACAGGTACGTATGAATTAGCTGGTCAAAACATTTCAAACATGTCTGAAACAGAACTCGCACATGTTCGTAATAAAGAGATTGGATTCGTGTTCCAAAACTTCATGTTATTACCGAGACTTACAGCACTTCAAAATGTAGAACTACCTCTTATTTACGCTGGAGTCGATAAAAAAGAAAGGCAAGAGCGTTCGATAGCAGCTTTAACGAAAGTTGGTTTAGCTAATCACGCTACCCACATGCCAAATGAATTGTCAGGTGGTCAAAAACAGCGTGTTGCAGTCGCACGTGCAATTGTAAATAACCCAAAATTTATTTTGGCGGATGAACCAACAGGTGCATTGGATACGAAAACAAGTGAACAAATTGTAAATCTATTTTACGAATTAAACAAACAAGGCTCAACCATTATTATGATTACCCACGATCGTGAAATCGGGGAAGCCGCAGCACGTCGAATTGTTATTCGTGACGGAAACATTGTTCAGGATTGGAGAGAATAAATTTGAATATAAATGAAAATATACGTATGGCTATATCCTCTATCCTTGCACATAAAATGCGATCCATTTTAACAATGATGGGATTTATTATTGGAATCAGTGCGATTATTACGATTCTCGCAATGGGTGATGGACAAACTGCAAAGATGCAAGAAGAGTTTGAAAAGAACAACCATATGGATGAAATTAATATAGAGTATCACAATCCGGATTTCCCACTGGAGAAAGCGAAAATTACACCAGATATGGTAAAGCAATTACAAGCGATACCAGGTGTAAAGGATGTGTATCCAGATGTGAGCATGAACGTAAAAACATATACGGGGTCACAAGATGTTGCTTTTGTTTTGTTTGCGGGAACAGGTAATTTTATGCAGGACCGTAAAATAAAAATGGTACATGGACGTGAGTTAACAGAGGATGAGCTAAAAAAACCAACTCCTGTTGTAATTCTCCATGAAGATTTATTTAAAAAGCTATTTGATACTTGGAAAGATGATTTGTATATAGATATAAAAGGAAAACCATATAAGATTGCCGGGGTGTACAAAAATGAGGATGGTTTGAACCGGCAATTTAAAGCGTATGTAGGATATACACCGATTGACAATGTACCGCTGATTTCGGGGATTGAGGAGTATGATACAGTGCAAATTAAGTTATCTTCTCCTAGTGAGAGAGAAACTGTAGAGAAACAAGCTTTATCTGTATTAAATGAATTGAAATCACCGGAATTCAATTATCCATTTACATCGATAGATATGGGAGGAGCTAGTCAAGGACTAGAAAAAACATCCCGAGAGTTGAAAATGGTGTTCGCTGGTATCGCTGGGATTTCTTTAATCGTCGGTGCTGCTGGTGTGATGAATATCATGCTTATATCCGTTACAGAGCGCACGCGTGAAATTGGTGTTCGAAAAGCACTTGGTGCAACGAGAGGGGAAATATTAATGCAATTTCTCTTTGAAGCTTGTATTTTAACAGCATTGGGCGGAGCGATTGGTTTTGGATTAGGTATTATCTTTGCTTGGGTAGCGGCAATCGTAGGTGAATGGCCACTTGTTATTTCCGTAAATCTCGGGCTACTATCTGTTGGAATATCTATATTGGTTGGCATTGCCTCTGGTATAATTCCGGCTAATAAAGCAGCTAAATTGGATCCAGTTGATTGCCTACGATATGAATAAGAATAGTTAAAGGTATAAGTTTGATGGGAAGATATTTTCGCAAAAGAGTGAACGCTCCTATGAGTATTCACTCTTTTGTAAAATACGGGCTTTCATGATGGGCACATCAAGCTGAAAAACTCCAATTCCCCTTATCACCATATATCAGATATCGAGATTAAGGGGAATTAGTTTGCCATAGATAGTATAGAAGAGGAGAGGAGTATAGAGATGAAAACAGTATTAGAAGTGAAAAATATAAAAAAAGTATACGACACAGGTGGTAATAAATTTGAAGCTTTAAAAGAGATTAACTTACAAATGCAAGAAGGTGAGTTCATTGGGGATATGGGATTTTCTGGATCTGATAAGGGGGTGCTATTAAACGTCTTTTCTACAATTGATAATATGACGAATGGCAAGATTTTAATTGATGGAGAAGACGTCGTACAGATGAATGATGATAAGTTGACTTTACTCCGCCGTATTCATTTAGGTTTCATTTTCCAAGATTATAATCTATTAGATACGCGAAATTTGGAAATGTGAGACAATAAAATAGTAATTCTATGAAATTCAAATCATATGTCATAGCTTTATGATAAATAAAAAGGGGAGGAATTCTTATGTATGTGAGGGTACGAGAACTTCTTACAGCAGAAGAACGAAAGCGTTATATGCAAATCCCCTCTGATATTAGCGAATGGACAATAAGTACATACTTTACCTTCAGTCAGCATGACAAAAAAATCATTAATCGCCATCGGAGGGACTATAACCGACTGGGTTTTGCTATGCAATTAAGTGTTTTACGATATTTAGGTTGGACTTTATCAGATATTGAGCACATACCTAACGAAGTTTTAGAATTTGTAGCGAGACAAATTGGTGCAAGTACAGAAGACTGGAGGCTATATGCCCAGCGGGAAGCTACAAGGTATGAACATGTAGAAGAAATTCGAAAGGAATATGGTTTGCGTAATTTTACAACTACAGATTATCGAAGATTATCTAAATTTCTTCAATCTCATGCATTAAATAATGGAAATACTACATATCTTATTGAGACAGCATTGCAAGAATTACGCACTTGGCAAGTTATACTTCCTTCAATGGCAGTCATAGAAAGAGCAATATGGGAAACACGTAAAAGAGCTGAAGAAATTATATTTAAAACGCTTACAACTTCTTTATCTCTTTTACAAAAAGAAAAAATAAGTAGTTTACTTCACTTTATGCCTAATTCTTCAAAAACATATTTAGCTTGGTTAAAAGAAATACCTGGCCAATTTTCACCAGAATCCTTTTTAAAGGTAATTGAGCGTTTAGATTATATAAAAGGCTTACAGCTAAATATTGATACAAAAGGTATACATCCTAATCGTTTACGACAATTATCCCGGATTGAGGCACGCTATGAGGCTTATTCATTTCGAAGGTTTCAAGATATAAAGAAGTATGCCATATTGGTAGCTTATTTACTTGATTTAACACAAGATTTAATTGATCAGGCTTTTGAAATTCATGATAAACAAATGATGAACCTCCAACTAAAAGGTAGAAAACAACAAGAGGAATTGCACAAAAGAAATGGTAAGTCACTAAATGAAAAAATCCTTCATTATGCAAATTTAGGAATGGCTTTAATAAAAGCAAAAGAAGAGAAGGAAGCCCCTTTTATCGTATTAGAGACCATTATGCCTTGGGATAAATTTATAGCATCTGTAGAGGAAGCAAAGAAACTATCACGGCCAATGAACTATGATTATCTTGATTTGTTAGAGAGTCGATATAATTACTTACGTAAATATACTCCCACATTACTTAGATCACTAGAATTTCAATCTACTAATTATGCCAGATACGTATTGGAAGCTTTAGAGACGATACGTGAATTAAACGAATCAGGAAAACGAAAAGTACCCAATGGTGCACCATTGAACTTTGTTACAAATAGATGGAAGAAATATATACATGATGAAGATGGAAATATTAATCGACATTTTTATGAATTAGCTGCATTTACAGAACTGCGGAATTATGTGCGTTCTGGGGATATTTCTATTGTAGGAAGTCGACAACATAAAGATTTTGATGAATATTTAATACCTATCAACGAGTGGAACTACAGTAAAGAAAACGGAGTTCGCCTAGCTGTTTCTACGCATGCTGATGAGTATGTAGAGGAGCGAACAAAAACCCTATTAGAACGAATCGCAACATTTTCTAAAAATGTTCATTCCTTAGAAGGAGTAGACATTAACGGTGGAACCCTGCATCTTCAGCGTTTAGACAAGGATACCCCACAAACAGCAAAGCAATTAAGTAGCAAACTTTATCATATGCTTCCTAGAATTAAACTCACAGACTTACTGATAGAGGTAGCTCACTGGACTGGATTTGAAAAACAATTTATTCATGCATCTACAAACAAACCACCTAAAGGGGAAGAAATTATCATTTCTCTTGCCTCACTTATGGCTATGGGAACGAATGTGGGACTTACAAAAATGGCAGAAGCTACACCAGGTATTTCCTATCATCAGTTAGCTAATGTAAGTCAATGGAGGATGTATGATGATGCATTAAATCGAACACAAGCGGTATTGGTTAATTTTCAGCAAAAACTTCCCTTAGCTTCTTATTGGGGTGATGGTACCACTTCGTCATCGGATGGAATGCGAGTACAAATTGGCGTTTCATCATTACACGCCAGTTCTAATCCCCACTATGGAACTGGAAAAGGAGCAACTATATATCGATTTGTAAGCGATCAATTTTCTTCTTTTTATACAAAAGTGATTAATACGAACGCAAGAGATGCTGTACACGTAATTGATGGATTGCTTCATCACGAGTCAGATTTAATGATTGAAGAGCATTACACAGATACAGCGGGGTATACGGATCAAATATTTTGGTCTAACACATCTGTTAGGATTTCGTTTTGCACCCCGATTAAGAAATATATCAAGTTCTAAATTATATACAATTGGTTCTCCTAAGGAATTTTTGAATATAGAAGGACTTATCCGAGGGCAAGTAAATATGAAATTAATTTATGAAAATTACGATGATGTTTTACGTATCGCTCATTCCATGCGAGAGGGAAAAGTATCAGGTTCACTTATTATGGGGAAATTAGGTTCTTATACCCGGCAGAATATAGTAGCGAAGGCTTTGAGAGAAATGGGAAGAATCGAAAAAACTATTTTTATCCTGGACTACCTTTCGAACAAAAACCTACGAAGAAAAGTTCAACGAGGTTTAAATAAAGGTGAAGCAATGAATTCTTTAGCGAGAGCAATCTTTTTTGGGAAACATGGAGAGTTCCGTGAACGTGCTCTTCAAGATCAATTACAACGAGCAAGTGCTTTAAGCATTCTTATTAATGCCATCATCATATGGAATACTGTATATCTTAGCCAGGCTGTAGAAGTGTTAAGGGATACAGAGGGGATAGATGAAAATTTATTAAAACATGTTTCGCCCTTAGGATGGGAACACATTAATTTTTTAGGAGAATATCGATTTAATTCGAGGAATACAACAACATTAGAAACTCTCCGCCCTTTACAATATTCCTAAATATAAGAGCCGAATTCTTCTTAGAGTAGGAAATTCGGCTCATTTTATGTCGACATTTGCTTAGCGTATATTTTCGTTAAAATGTGGGCGGTACCCCAAAAAAGGGGCACGATCAGTATGGAAAAGCAAAATTTGTTTAAATGGAAACATTATCAGCCTGACATTATTTTATTAACGGTAAGATGGTATCTACGGTACAATATCAGTTTTCGTGATTTGGTGGAAATGATGGAAGAACGAGGCTTCTCTATTGCTCACACAACCATCATGTGTTGGGTTCATCAATATGGTCCTGAACTAGACAACAGAGTTCGTCGTCATCTTAAGAAAACCAACGATTCTTGGCGAGTGGATGAGACCTATATCAAAGTCAAAGGACAGTGGATGTATCTGTATCGTGCAGTTGATTCAGAAGGAAATACCATTGATTTTTATCTAAGTAAAACAAGGGACCACAAGGCTGCAAAGCGATTCTTTAAGAAAGCCTTGCGGTCTTTTCATGTTTCAATACCTCGTGTGATTACAGTTGATAAGAATCCCGCCTATCCTGTGGCGATTGAAGAGCTGAAGAAGGAGAAAAAGATGCCTTTAGGCATCCAAATAAGGAAAATAAAATATCTTAATAACATCGTAGAACAAGATCATCGCTTTATTAAAAAGCAGGTTCGTTCCATGTTAGGATTAAAGTCCTTTCAAACTGCCAAACAAATTCTTGCAGGAGTAGAAGCCGTGCATATGATGAAAAAAGGACAAACCCTCCAAGGGGAGAAGTCTGTCCGAAATCAAGTAAACCTCATTCATCAACTATTCGACCTTCCAGCATAAAATAGGTTTCACTAAGAAACGTTTCGCCTCTTTATGCCTCTCCTGAAGTATTTGCACCAGAACCTTAAATGCTAAAACTTCAAATGTATCGGGTTATGCTTCGAATGATTTCCGTTTGCATAAAGATCTTATATAGTTGAATTTCTTGTTATATTTTCGCCTGATGCTGATGAGATACTATCATCCAATTTTTTTATGATTCAATTTAGGGTGAATATCTACTGTCGTTTGATAGGCAGTGCATAATAGTTAAAAGCTAAATCCAGCAAGGCACTTGCTTCTTGACGCAGTAACAAATCCTTCGGACGGAAGATAAAGGATCCATCAGCATTGATGGAAGTATCAGGACCTAGAATTCCTTGGGAGGCAAGTGCTTGAATCGATTGGACTGCCCAATCATCTGCCGCATCAAGCAATTTAACTTTATTAGCTTGATCAGGTTGAATCTGTTTTAAGTTTTGAATCATGGTTGCTGCGATCTGTCGAGTAATTGGAGCTGTACGGTCATATCCAGGAATACCTATGGTAGATTTCTCTTTGGCCTCTTTGGATTCATCTGGAAAACTACTCCACCCATGTGCACGCAACAAGGAATCAGCAAATTCTCCTTGTGTCATAGTACCCATCGGATCGAATAAATTACCTTTTTTAGCATCCATGATATCTAAAGCATAAAGATTATCGATATGGCTTCTATAGTTACTCATTTGCGGGACATCCGCTAAGGACGGTTTGTTGTTAATTTTTTGTGCGTCAGCCATAAAATCTAGGCTTTTAGGAGAAGTATAGTGAAAATATGTGATTTCTCCAGCTGCATTTTTTTTGAAAGCAACTTTGTTGCCTTCCGAATCTTCAAATAACAACGGATGAATCATTTTGAGAACTTGTTTTCCGGATAATCCCCCTTCCATGACCAAATTCCCATCTTCATAGGTAAAGTGGGTGCGAATTGCAGCTAAACGTGTGTTTTGGAATATGCCCAGGTATTTATGAGCTTCCTTTTCCTCTAATGGGAGATAACTTGTTTTTGCTGCATTCTTCTTAGCAGGGAAATAGTGATCCATGAGAGCTTCATATATGTCTATGCTCATTGATGAATCATTATTGTAAGACATGAAGAAAGCTGTTTTTTGTTCAGGTACTAAAATCATCAGTGATTGATGTCCAGGCATACTTCCCCCTTTTATTACAACGTGTTGACCATTAGCAAATTTATTAAAAGGCGTTTCAAATCCAATTGTCGCAACAGGGTTGGTTTTATCATCAAAAACTTGATAGGCATGCATCATATCTATGCTTTTTTTACTTACAATTTCTTTGCCTTTAAACTTTCCTTTCTGTAGTTGCATAATCATGTATTTTGACATGTCTTCTGCAGTAGATAAAATGCCTCCTTGTGGCGTATCCCTTAAACCGCTCCCGCTTGTTGGGATCGGTTCACCAGTGGGACCATAATGTGTAGCCATTCTTTCTAAAAGTTCAGGCGTAAAGCTCATACTTGTAGATTTCATATCTAATGGTTTAAAAATATTATTTTCCATATATTTGGAGAAAGGGCTGTTAGTAACATTCTCTACTGCAAACCCTGCGAGCGCAAATGAGACGTTGTCATACGTATAAACTTCCCCTGGTGGCCGTACCACCGTTGGCATATGTTTAGAGAAAAATTCTTTCATTGGTATGCTATTGTTATTATCAACATATTCAGGTCCAGTTATATTTGTAAGGTCGGGAAAATCAAATCCGCTGGTATAAGTGAGCATATCAAACAGTGTTAGAGGTTTCCCTGTTTGATTAGGTATTTGTAATCCACCAAGATATTTTTGTACGTCTTGATCTAGTTTAAGATTTCCTTTATCGACTTGTTGCATTACAGCCAAGGCAGTAAAAGTTTTTGAGACTGAAGCAATTTGGAAGACAGTGTCCTTAGTAACAGGAATTTTCTTTTCTTTATTAGCATATCCATACCCTTTATTAACAACAACCTTTCCATCATGAACGACGACAAAACTAGAACCATTCACATTATACTTTTTCATTTTTTCCTCAAATAATGGATCAGCAAAAGATTCTATTTCTTTTTTATTATTGGGTCCTCTCATCATTTCAATATTAGTTGTGGATGCCGATGGTTTTGATGTTTCTCCTTCTAATGATTGTTGGGAACATGCAGAAATCATGGTTGATGAAGAAAGAAGAATTGTAACGATCCCCAGTTTGTTAATTGCTTGTTTCATTTTTGAACGCTCCTTTATTTAGTTAGGATTTTTTGTTAGCTCAACGAGTTAGCGACTCGCTAGCTTATGAACAGAGCGTAGCAAGCGGCGAGTCATAGTAGATAGTGAACTTCTGTCATATTTATAAAGAACAACAAAAATTGAGTGGATAAGGCTGTATTGATAGTTATGTCATAAAAGTCATGACATTTTGACACTAACATATGTGACAGAAAAACCCTTAGAATCAAGGAGCAGTTTATTACCCATTAATAACAAGTGAGGAGGGGAGAGCTTCATTGTGTATGTTAAAAATATAAAGAGGCGTGAAATGGGAAACAAGTATGACCTATTTATAAAAACAAACCAGTAACAAGATTGTTTCAAGGAAAAAAGTAATTTCTAGTGTTAACGGTTAACATACATATGGAAAAAGAGGGACTTACTTAGGACAGAATGGCGTTTGTAAAAATAATAATTATGAATATGATTACGAATTCAATTCTGACCTTTTGTCATTGGTGGAGATAATAGCTGTGTGGTTAATATGAAACAGCAAGCAACTAACTATGCAATATAAATAGAGGAGAGGAATACTTTATGAAAACACGTAGCCAAATTACATCTGCAAGTCTAGCAATTTTAATAGCTGGAAGTTCCCTGTTATACATAACACCAGCCTCAATTGTAAAAGCAGAACCCACGCAAAATGTATCTAGTTCGTTACAAACAAGTACTCAAAGCGATCGTACTTCCGTTAAGAAAGCAATGCGGGATGTACTGCAACTTGGATACCCTGGAATACTCTCTCAAATTTCTAAAGGTGGTAAAACCTGGAGTTATACCGCTGGGATAGCGGATCTGAGAACCAAGAAACCAATGAAAGCAGATTTTCGCTTTCGCATTGGTAGTGTGACGAAAACGTTCATTGCAACAGTGCTACTTCAATTAGCTGGAGAAAACCGCTTAAATTTAGACGACTCCATTGAAAAATGGTTGCCTGGTGTTATTCAAGGAAACGGATATGATAGTAAACAGATTACTATCCGGCAGATATTGAATCATACAAGTGGTATCGCTGACTACATAAAGTCAACAGACTTTGATATTAAAGATACAAAAAAATCATATACAGCTGAAGAATTCGTAAAGATGGGGATTTCTTTTCCCCCAGACTTTGCCCCAGGAAAGGGCTGGTCTTATTCAAACACGGGATACGTATTACTGGGTATCCTTATTGAAAAAGTAACTGGAAACAGCTATGCAGAAGAGGTTGAAAATCGAATTATTGAACCGCTTGAATTGTCGAATACATTTCTACCTGGTAATTCAACGGTTATTCCAGGCACCAAGCATGCCCGTGGATATGAAAGATATGACGGAGAAAGTGAGCTAAAAGATGTTACTTATTCTAACCCAGGTAGCTCGGATGGAGATATGATTTCTACTGCTGAAGATTTAAACAAATTTTTCTCTTACTTACTCAGTGGCAAATTATTGAAGGGACAGCAACTAAAACAAATGCTTACTACAGTTCCTACAGGAATAGAAGAAATCGATGGATATGGTCTTGGAATCTATGAAACTAAACTTCAAAACGGTACCTCGATATGGGGACACACAGGCGGTGTTCCAGGCTTTTCAACTTTTGCTGGAGGCACACTTGGAGGCAAGCATATATTGGCCATCAATTTGAATGGCCATAAAATTAGTCATTCTGATCCTTTTAAAAATATTTTACTTGCTGAATTTAGCAAGTAGGCAAAAAGGAAAATCGAATAAGTTTTGTCATAGTTTTTATAGTTTAAAATATGCCTTTCTGGTTCAAAAAACAACTTACTCTAAAAAAATTGAATAAAGCAAGTTCTTAAGTTGATAGGCATGAAGTCCCGCCACATCGCCATCAAACTAGGGTTTTGAAGTATCCTCTAAACGAAGATTTGTTTCTCTACAGGTAGTCACTTTGAGATGTCAGTTCCTTTTTTTAATTGATGAGTGTGGGGAGCATCCATCGCTACCAACTTAAGAGATTTTAATACTCGTAATTAAGTACCAAAAAACGTTATCCTTTCTAATATAGTTTAACCATGTGAAAAATGATTAACTTGAGCATTAAGCTCACGAAATGAATAACCAAATAACCTACTTCCTTTATTTTTAGATTGAAGGTTATTTGGTTTTATATTGGTATAAATGAATTCAGAATTTTTTAAGAACCTATTAAGAAATAAGTAAGTTTTAGGAACTAGAATAAATTTATCTTAACAGTAATAAGAGAGTTAATGGTTTAAATGGAAGTCCCTATAGTATGTCAAAAATTAATAAAGATGTATTTCAGGAGGTTTTTATGAAAAAGAAAATGATTATTGCAATTGTTACTTCTGCTATAACATTGACTAATTTTGTAGGAAATACTTATGCAGATTCGAAAATAGAAGCTTCTGTTACAGCTTCCTACAATACAAATCAAATAGTGAAATGGTTAGAAGTACATGCAAAGCCTTTAGAAACAACTAATCCAACTGCACCGCTTAATGATTTGAAACCCCTTAAGAATATAGTAGGTTCAGCTTCAATTGTAGGTTTAGGTGAAGCTACGCATGGAGCTCATGAAATTTTTAAGATGAAACACCGTATTGTTAATTATTTAGTATCTGAAAAGGGCTTTACCAACTTAGTTTTAGAAGAGGGATGGGACAGAGCTTTGGAACTTGATCGATATGTTCTTACTGGTAGGGGAAACCCAAGCCAACATCTATCACCTGTATTTAAGACGAAAGAAATGTTAGATTTACTTGATTGGATTCGGCAATATAATGCTAATCCAAAACATAAATCTAAAGTGCGTGTCATTGGGATGGACATTCAATCAGTAAACGAGAATGTTTATAATAATATAATAGAGTATATAAAAAGAAACAATTCCGATCTTGTGCCTAGGATAGAAGAGAAGATAAAAGGTCTTATTCCTGTAACGAAGGATATGGATACCTTTGGCAGTCTTACGAAAGAAGAAAAGGAAAAGTATATTTCAGACGCTAAACAAATCGGTGCTTTATTAGAAGAAAATAAAAGTTATTTAAATGGAAAATCCACAGAGTTCTCATGGATAAAGCAAAATGCTCGTATTATTGAACAGTTTACTACAATGTTAGCGTCATATCCTGATAAACCATCGGACTTTTATTTGAAACATGATATTGCAATGTATGAAAATGCGAGGTGGACTGAAGAACATTTAGGAAAAACCATAGTTTGGGGACATAATGGGCACGTTTCGAAAACAAATATGATTCCTTTTGTATACCCTAAGGTAGCTGGGCAGCATTTAGCAGAATATTATGGGAAACGATATGTATCTATTGGAACATCAGTTTACGAAGGACAATATAATGTCCATAATAGTGATGGTAAATTTGGCCCATATGGAACATTAAAATCAGATGATTCAAACAGTTATAACTACATCTTTGGACAGGTCAAAAAAGATCAATTTTTTATTGATTTACGCAAGGCGAACGGAGTGACAAAAACTTGGTTAAACGAACAACACCCAATTTTCGCTGGAATAACTATGGAAGGCCCTGGTATACCGAAAACTACTGATATATCATTAGGTAAAGCGTTTGATATACTTGTTCAAATTCAAAAAGTGAGTCCATCTCAACTACATCAATAAGAATCTCTTAAAATCTAATACTATGTATTATTTAGTAAATTAAATGAGGTGCCAAGGAATTTATAAGTATGATGCACGAAATTAAGGAATTGATTATGTCACTTCGTTTCTTTCAGGAATCCTTATTATAAGGATTCCTTTTTTGTATCAAAAAATCTGTAAAGAAAAAAGATAAGATCGGGAACACAATCTTATCTTTAGCACAACGAGTTAACGTATGGACAGAGTGTAGCAAGGGGCGAGTCATATTCAATAGTGAACTTTTTGTCATATTTATAAAGGATAACAAAAGTTGAGTGGGCTAAGGCTGTATTGATAGTTATGTCATACAAACCATGACACTTTGACACTACCATATGTGACAGAAAAATACTTAGAATCAAAAAGTAGCTTTTAACGCATTAACAATGAATGAGGAGGAGAGATTTTAATGACGAAAGCATCAGCTCAAAAAACTTTGCAAGATTTCTATTTCTTGTTATTTACTTTTGCATCCGGATTCTTTTACTTTTGTTTCTATCTGGTCAGTATTACATTTGCATTAGTAATGACGATTATCTTTTTGGGTATTCCCTTGTTGGCTTGGGTGCTACAAACAACTCACACGTTTGTTCAGTATGAACGCATTCAGACGAAGGTTTATACGGATATATCGATAGAGTTATTCGAATCAAGGAAAAAAGAGGAGGGAGATAAATGGGTCAAAGCGAGAGATACAATCCTTAATAATAGCAACTGGAGGGCTATTTTTTGGCTCATGCAGAAATTTTTTATCGGAATAATGAGTCTTATATGTGCTATTTTACTGTATGTAACGCCGCTAGTATTTATCGTTATGCCCTTACTTTTTCGATATTTTAATATATACTTATTGGGAATTTCTATGAATTCATGGACAAAAGTTTTTTTTGTCATGGTTGTTGGATGTATTCTCATTTGGATACGTATATGTATTGGAAACTGTTTAGTTCGAATAATTGGAATGTATACACGTACTATGTTTAAAGCTATAAAGGAGTGATAATTTGTTTAAGACTTTGAAAATATGGTTCTGGTATGATTGGGCCTTACTTTGTATACGTTTTATTATTTGGCTATCATTGATATCAGTGACTATCCAACAACAAGATTATTTGACCGTACCACTTTGGTTCATTATTCTTTGGGAAGTCGTTTCATTTTCAGTACCTTGGATTTGTTTAATGTTCAGTTATCGCTATTATTTGTTTACTGAAATAATATTATTTGGCGGAGTGTGTTTCTATTTAACTTTATTATTTCCGTCAGCGTATCTTGCTTTTTTAATGCCAACTTTTATGATTGCGGCAAATAGCGCTCATAAATCTTACCTCTGGTCGGGTCCTATCACAGTTATTTTGTTCCCGCTGCTCATTGCGATATTTTCCAAAGTAACAGATTTATGGGTAATCATCCTACAAATCAGTTTAGCTTTTGCTATGGGCTCTTTCTTTCGTTTACTAGCTACTAACTACCGTCAAAGTAAAACTATTCGGAACCAGAAACATGTATTGGAACAATACATATCTCAAGTTGAGCGGATTACTTTACTAGAAGAACGTGACAGGCTCTCAAAGGATTTACATGATACTATGGGGCATTCCTATACCTCAATTATTATGGGGATGGAAACATTACGTACGGAATTAAAAACTAAGGAAGGGGAGCAACAGCTCGATTCATTAGTACAATTGGCCCGTAACAGTATGGAAGAAGTAAGACTTTATTTACATCAATTAGATTTATCACAAGAATCGCTTCCTTTAGCTGTCACATTACAACAATTGACAGAGGAATTTAAGAAACATGCAAAAGTAAATGTACGTACTCGAATAATAGGGGAAGAGTATATGGCCTCCAAACAATCAAAAATGGCACTATATCGGAGCTTGCAGGAATCACTAACAAATGCTGTTCGCCATGGGCATTCCACAGAAATCATTGTGTCACTTCACTTTGAACCACAACAGATAAGATTGGATGTACAAGATAATGGCTGTGGGGTAGAAGAGTGGAAGGATGGCTTTGGATTAACTGCAATGAAAGAGCGTGTGAGTCAGTCACAAGGAAGAGTCATTGTTTATTCCAAAAAGGGGGAAGGGACGTTAATTTCATGTGTTTTACCGAAACAAGTACAACTGTCTAATGAACAAATCCGCCTGTGTATTGTCGATGATCATTCTTTCATCCGAGAAAGTCTTCATACAATTTTGGATGGACAGGAGGATTTACAAGTAGTGGGAATGGCTGAAGATGGAGAACGGGCTTTGGAATTGTGTGAGAGACTAAAACCAGATGTAGTATTAATGGATTTAGAGATGCCAAATCTGGATGGGATTCATGCGACTAAAATGATTAAGGAAAAATGGCCGGACATTCGTGTACTCATTTTGTCAACCTTTCAGAATACAGAAAGGGTAAAAGAAATCATACGAAATGGTGCGGATGGATATTTATTGAAATCCATAGATTCGCGTGAACTAGCTGAATCAATTCGTCTAGTCTATCGAGGAGGCACTATGATTAATCATGACTTGTTCCATAGAATATGGGAAGAAAATGAAGAAACAGGATCATTTGAATCAAAATCAGATGGAAAAGAGTATGGATTAACGAAACGAGAATTAGAGATTTTGGAACTATTATCACAAGGAAGTCGTTATAAAACAATAGCTTCGAAACTTTACTTGTCAAACGGAACAGTAAGAAATTACGCTTCCAATCTTTATGAGAAGCTGGGAGTCAAAAATCGAGAAGAAGCCGTGCAAAAAGCAAAAGAAATAGGATTACTTTTGTAAGAGGGAACGTACTCAACTGTTAGGATACGTGAACAATTCTCTATTTAAGAGCCACATTTTAAAAAGTGTAATTTGAATGTCTCTATAGGGGATTATTTCGCTTTTGATGGAGGAAATATGGGGGAACTATCACTATTGATGTGAAGAAAAGATAGTTGGCATACGAATAAAGTTACAACTGTTAGCTTCTAGAATTTCTTATGTAATCCGATACGGGGTTGAATTGGATTCAATAGGATAATGATCACAGGTTAATATATTCCTAATCATTTAAAGGGAAGGGGATGTAATTGAGATGGATAATACATATAATGAAAAGATACATACATCGATTAAGCAATTGTTTAATAAGTTTTCGCCACAAGCTCCGGGTTTTGCATATATAGCTAGTTTCGATAGCGGGGTAATTTATAAAGGTGCATTTGGCTTAGCTTCTATAGAGAAAAATCTACCCATAACTACAAAAGTCATTTTTAATATCGCTTCAGTTTCTAAACAATTTACAGCGTTTTCTATATTACTCTTAGAACAAGAGGGGAAATTGAGTTTAGATGATTCAATTGTAAAGTTTGTCCCTTTTATAGGAGCATATGCTGAACCGGTAACATTGAGACACCTAATTCATCACACTGGTGGACTAGTTGATTATATGGAATTAGCTGAAGCAGCAAATATTAAATATACTGATACATTAACTGTGGGAGAAACGCTAGAACACCTTAAAAGTCATCAAATTGCAAGGTTCCCAGTTGGAACAAAGTTTGAGTATAGTAATACAGGATATTTCTTATTATCACAAGTGATAGAGAAGGTAAGTGGCAAGTCTCTACGTCAGTTTACAAAGGATCGTATTTTTGACCCTTTAAATATGAGGGCCACAACAATTGTGGATTACTACCCAACTACTATATCAATTGCAAGCGGATATTCGAAGAATGAGCAAGGAACATATGAAATCTATGAAAGCCCTTGGGAACATACAGGGGATGGAGCAGTTCATACAACAGTTGAAGACCTAGTAAAATGGGGAGAGAATTTAACTACAGGTACGGTTGGTGGAAAAGACCTTGTTAAACGAATGAGCGAATTGGGTACGAAAATCTCTCCAACTGGAGAGGGAATTATTGAAAAAGAAGATTATGCTTTTGGACTGAGGGTTAGAGAAGGTTTTAACTGTCGATACTTGGAACATTCCGGACGTTGGGCAGGTTATAGTTCACACTTCATTTGGTTTCCTGAAGAATATTTGTCTGTTGCGGTACTAAGTAACTATGATGAATTTGACTCTAAAAAATATGCTAATGAAATAGCTAAAATTGTTTTAGAAAAATAAAAAATAGACTTAACTTAAAAATAGAGTTGTACTTTTAGTTTTCGGAATAATAACTACGATTGTTGTGGTAATATTAAAAATCGGGTATCCTTGTATTCTTATTAAATCAAAATGAGAATGCAAGGATAATATAAATATAAAATTTTAGTTTTGAAGGTAATTACTTTTCTTAGCTGGATGGACATGTGGTGCTACCCCACATCCATCAACTT